>CBFGVM010000154.1:0-9184 GCA_965652015.1 uncultured Alphaproteobacteria bacterium | reverse complement strand
TAGCGCACGTTCTCGTCGTACATGCACAGCATGGCGCCGAGGCCGTGCTTCTTCATGTGCTCGCGCGCCCGCTCGGTCCGGTATTTCTTCAACCGGTCCCAGTTGACGCGTTGCTGCCAATCCAAGCCGGCGATGCCGAAATTTGCCGTTCCCATGGACCCTCCCGGAGCAGATGGTGTTCTTGTTGACCGAGAATCGCAGCGTAACCTTGCGTTGTCCGAGAATCGAAGCGTAGCCCTTGCGCCTTCTGGCACCAAAATAATATATTCTGCATTTGAGCATCAGTTTTTATGATAGGTCCCTTACTGCATGGTCGACATTGCGCTGCGGCAAGTTCGCGCCGTTATCGCCGCCTGCGAGGAGGGCTCGTTCACGCGCGCCGCCGAGCGTGAGAACGCGACTCAGTCCGGCATTTCCCAGCACGTCGCCGCAGTCGAGCGCACGCTCGGGGTCAAGCTGTTCGAGCGCTCCGCGCGCGGCATCGAGCCGACGCCCGCGGGACTGCGTTACTACAAGAATTGCATCGAGGCAGTCGGCCGTCTGGAACATGCCAACGAGGAGGCCCGCAGCCTCGCAGGCCTGGTCAGCGGCGATCTGCGCGTCGGGCTGATGCCGACTTTCACCCGCGCGGTGCTGGCGCCGACGTTGGAGGATTTCGTTCCGCGCCACCCCGATGTACGGCTGCACGTTTTGGAGGGGTACAGCGGGCTGCTGACCGGCATGGTGCTGGCCGACGAGCTCGATTTCGCCGTCGTGCCGGCATTTGAGGGGCGCACGGGCTTGAAATCGCGCCTGCTGGTGCGCGACCGCGAGATGCTGCTGTCAGGTCGCGAGCGCGGGCTTACGCCGCTCGCACCGGTCGAGCTCGCCGACTGCGCGCCGCTGAAAATCGTCGTGCCCGGGCCGCAAAATGTTCGCCGTCGCAACCTCGAGACCTATTTCCATACGCATGGCGTCGAGGTCGCCGCCATGCTGGAAATGGACGCGATGATCGGCACGCTCGAATTCGTTGCGCGGTCGGACTGGGTGACCGTGTTGCCGAGCCTCATCTGCGTCAATGACATCGGCAAGGACGATCTGGTGGCCAATCCGATCGTCAAGCCACCGCTGCGCGCCGAATTCGTCGTCATCCAGCCGGCGCGGCGCACCTTAAGTCTGCCGGCGCGGCGCTTCCTCGACTGCTTCGAAGCCCAGATGGCCAACATCCACGCCGTGTGGGAGCGCGCGTTGTCCTCGCCTCTCGCGGCAAATGGCCGCAGGCGGCGAAATCCCGGGTCACGGCATCGACGCCGACCGCGCTGACGCAACGGCGTCCAGTGTCCCGAATGCGATACGCGCGAGCTTGAGCGATCGGGACATATCCAATTAGTTCACGTCCTGCCCGGGATCGGCCTTGAGCCCCGCCGCCTCGATGCCCGCGATCGCGCAGGCCTCGTCGCGGTCCGACGTATCGCCGGAAATGCCGACCGCTCCGATGATGTCGCCGGCTCCGTTTCTGATCAGCACGCCGCCCGGATTGGTGACCATGCGTCCGCCGCTCGCCGCCGCCAGCATGGTGAAGAACTGCGGCGTCTTGGCCGCGCGCGCAGCCAGCGTGCGCGAGCCGAAGCCCATGCCGAGCGCGCCCCAGGCCTTGCCGAACGCAATATCGAAACGCAACAGGCCGGACTTGTCCTCGCGCTTGAACGCCACGAGGTGACCGCCCGCGTCGAGAACGGCAACGGTGAGCGGCGCGCAGTTGGTGTCGCGGCCCTTCTTGAGCGCGGCATCGACGATGGTCGAGGCTTGGGCAAGCGTAACGACAGACATATCGGCTCCACGTGTCATCGAGACAAAGCGCTTGTCGGTTCAGACGGTTTCGGATCGCTGCATCGCGCGGTTCGCCCAGTAGGCCGACACCGCGGATACTTCCGCAGCGCCCGAGACGCTTCGCTTGGTTTCCTCGTAGCAGGCGAGCGTCTTCTCGGTGAGCGGCAACTCCACACCGCGCGACTTTCCCTCCGCCAGCATGGTGCGCAAGTCCTTGACCGCGCTGTCGACGTCGAACGTCACCGGCCCACCCTCCCCGCCCTTGAGCATCTGCGCGACGGCCGGCCCGCGCACCTTGAGCACATTCGGGCCGCCCGAGGTGTCCGCGAGCAGGTCCATGATTTGCACGGGGTCGAGTCCGAGTGGGCGGCAGAGCGCGAGCGCCTCGCCGAGCGCCTGCCAATAGATCATCAGCGGCATGTTGATGGTGAGCTTCATCACCGAACCCGAGCCAATCGGTCCGCAATGTTCGAGGCGGCGGCAAAGCTGCTCGAGGATCGGTCGCGCGCGCGCGGCGTCAGCGGGCTCCGCCCCCATCAACCCGATCAGCTTGCCCTGCCGCGCCGGACCGGTCGAGCCGCCCACCGGACACTCGACCAAGGCGGCGCCCTTCGCGCGCACTTTGCCGGCGAGCGCGACCTCGGTCTGCGGTCGCACCGTGCTCATCTCGATGAACAGCTTGCCGCGCACGTCAGGGGCGAGGAGCCCGGAGGAGCCCGTATAGACCGAGTCGATGGCGGCGGCATCGGTGAGGATGGTGATGACGGCCTCGCTGCTGCTTGCAAGGTCGGCGGGCGTGGCGGCAACCGCGGCCCCGGCAGCGGCGAGCGGCTTCACTTTATCCGGGGAACGATTCCAAACCGTAACCGTGTGTCCGACCTCGATCAGCCGTTGCGCGATGGCTGCGCCCATTTTGCCGATCCCGCCGACTCCGATTTGCATCCTGCCTCCTACAGCGTTTTCCGCATTCCCACTTCATTGCCTAGTCGATGCGACGATACGGGATTGCGCGCGCCTGAGATAGTCCTCGCCGCAGTCGGTGCGCATATTGCGCTTGAACGAAGCCGAAGCCGCCGTGTAGCGTCCGCCGCCGCGTGTACGGCGAAGGAGGCTGGCAATGGCGAAACGCAAAGTCGGTGTTGTCGGACTCGGCATCATGGGAGGCGCGTTCGCGCGCAACCTCGTCGCCGCCGGTTGGGAGGTGACGGGGTACGACATTGATCAAACTCGCCGTCGCGCGATGGCGCGCGCGGGCGTCCAGATCGCGGGCGATGTGAAGGCGCTCGCCGCCGGCGTTGAGACCATCATCACCAGCCTGCCCAAGCCGGCCGCGCTCGAGGCGACGGTGACAGGCATCATCAAGGCCGGCGTCGGCCGGAGGGTCGTCGTCGAGGCCAGCACGTTCGCCATCGACGACAAGCTCAAGGCCGAGCGCGCGCTGCGCAAGGCCGGCCACGTCATGCTGGATTGCCCGGTCAGCGGGACCGGCGCTCAGGCCCAGGTGAAAGACCTGCTGGTCTATGCCAGCGGCGAGCGCAAGGCGATCCAGCAGCTGCGGCCCCTGTTTGCCGGATTCGCGCGCGCGATGCACGATCTCGGCGCGTTCGGCAATGGCAGCCGCATGAAATATGTCGCTAACCTCCTCGTCGCGATCAACAACGTCGCGAGTGCCGAGGCCATGGTGCTCGGACTAAAGGCAGGGCTCGACGCGCAGACCGTATTCGAGATGGTCAGGTCGGGGGCCGCCAATTCGCGCGTGTTCGAGCTGCGCGCACCGATGATGGTGAGGGACCGTTACGACGACGCCACCATGAAAATATCGGTCTGGCAGAAGGACATGGCGGTGATCGGCGAATTCGCGCGAGCGCTCGGCTGCCCGACACCGATGTTTGACGCCACGGTGCCGGTCTACGACAAGGCCCTGCGCAGCGGGCACGCCGAGCACGACACTGCTGCAGTGTGCGCGGTCTTGGAAAAGATGGCGGGCGTGAGACGGGATGAAGTGGGGCCACCGCGCCAGGCAAGCCGTAGGGCGGGCAAGGCGGAGCGTGCCCACGCGTCGTCTCGACGCAAGGAGATCGTGCGCAAGGCGCGCGCGCATCGCTGAGAGGCGGACAGGAAGTAAAGCCGTTTACCCTATCGTCCGCAAAGCATGGACGAATCAAACCGGCGTACGATGCGAAGAGTCGCTCACTCCCGCAAAAAGTCGAGCACGGCGGTCTCCGCCAAGACTGCCTCGGGAATGCTGTGGCGCCGCGAGCGAGCACGCTCCTCGGCGGTCTGCGTCGCCTGCAGGTAGGCGCCGAGGTGGCGCGCGCGCTCGATGATGCGCTGTCCGACCGGCAGGCGCTGCGCCTCGAAGCGTCGTAATGCCGGCTCGACGTCCTCGACCTCGAGCGCCGCGACCAATGCCGAGGCGTCGTCAGCCGCCTTGGCAACGCCGGCAGCGACGTGCGGTCGCGCGACGAAGGCCGCGTCACCAATGATCGCGATCCGGCCGAATGCCATGCGCGGCGTCTCGAGATCGTAGATCGGCTGCAGGATCGGCTCGTCGATCATGCGCACCACCTCGCGAAATTGCGGCGCGAGCAGCCGCTCGGCGGCTGCTCGCATTTGCGCGATCGCCTCGCGCCGGATCAGCGGCGGCGGGATCGATATCGTGTGGAACGTACCCTTCTCATCCGTCAGCAGGTAGATGAGCTCGGTGCGCTCGTCCGCGGGCCGATACCAGACCACGTTGAAGCGGCGGTGACCGGGACTCAGATCATTGTCGGGACCGGCCACCGGATAGCCCAAGCATTGCTCACCGGGCGGCAGGCAGAACGTCATATAGTTGAACAGTTCGCAGTGGATCGGGGCTGGAAATGCCGCCTCCGCAATGAGCGCGCGCCACGCCACGTAACCGACATAGCGCGGCGCGAGCTCCGGCAGACATTGCTGGCGGATCGTGGAGCGAAGGCCGTCCGCACCGACCAGTAGTTCGCCCTCCACCGCGCCGCCGTCGCTCAAGTGCGCGACGACCGAGGTTTGCGAGTGCACGAAGCTGGTCACGCCGCGGCCGCGGTGATAGCGCTCGCGCGGAAAGGCGTCGCGCAACAGCCGATAGACGCGTTCCCAGGCGGTAAGAACCTGGGGACATTCGAACTCGGCGGCCACCCGCCCAGACGGATCGAGGATCTTTCGGGTCGCGATCTCGACCCCGAGATCGGCCGGATCGATCTCGAGCCGGCGCAGCGTCGCGATCAGATCCGGTTGCGCCACGATGCCGGCGCCACGGCCTGCGAGCTCGCTCTCGACCCGCTCGAAGACGTCGACGTCCCAGCCGGCACGCCGCAGCATCAGCGCCGCCAAGAGTCCGCTCATCGAGCCGCCAACGATGAGGGCGCGCCGCTTGCCCGCCTTGCGCATTTGGCTCGATTCCCGCCGTTTCCTGCCGCGCAAAAGTTGCTATATATCGGGCCAAACCCGGAGGAATGCCATGGCCATGACGATGCTGGACAAGCAGCCGGAGACCGCACTGACGTCGGCGTGGACGCCGGAGCTCGTTGCAGAATTCGAGCGAGAGAAGAACAATCCCAACCCGTGCGTGGGCAATGCGCTCGTGTCGGAGAGCGATCGGGTGCGGGTGTGGACGATCCGGCTCAAGCCCGGCGAGCGCATCGGCTTTCACCGCCACGTGCTCGATTATTTCTGGACTGCGGTGACGGGCGGCCGCGGGCGCCAACACGTGCATGACGGCACGACCGTCGAATACACCTACGCGCCCGGCGAGACGCGGCACGAGACCTATGGGCCCGGCCAATACAAGGTTCATGATCTCGAAAATCTCGGGGACAAGGAGATGGTCTTCATGACCGTCGAATTCTTGCAAAGCGCCAACAAACCGTTGCCGCTGCCCGAAAGAGTGCGGCAGCAGGCCGCAGCGTAAGCGCCGGCACAAGCTCGCCGACCCCAAGCATCAGCCGAGCGGGCTGCCGGCGCGGTCGAACAGACTAGCCAAGCCGGCAGCGTTCCTGCACACTGCCAAGCAAAAGCGCTCGCGGCGGGCCTGAGCAGGTCGTGGCGCAGCGTCGAGGGGAACAGGTGGGCCTCAGCTTCGATCTGCTGATCAACGCGCTGATCGCCGGCATCCTGCTCGGCGGATTCTATACCGCGGTGACCCTCGGCGTGTCGATCTCGTTCGGTATCCTGGACATCGTCAACATCGCGCATCCCGCCTTCATCATCCTCGGCTCCTACATCGCTTACATCGTCAATACCCGCCTCGGCATCGATCCGATCGCGATCAGCATCATCATGCTGCCGGCGTTCTACTTGCTCGGTGCCGGCATCTATCAGGTCTACTACGAATCCTTCGAGCGGCGCGGGCAGGAAGCGCTGCGCGGTCTGTCCTTCTTCTTCGGCTTGCTTTTCGTCACCGAGGTGATGCTCATCCTCGTCTTCGGCGTCGACTACCGCTACGTCGAAGCATTTTATATCGGGCCGAGCTGGCGCATCGGCGTGATGGATTTCCCGTTACGGATGCTGGTGCCATGCATTGCCGCGCTCGTGCTGTTCGCCGCGCTCCAGCTGTACTTGTCGTACACGTTTGTCGGACGCGCGATCTCCGCGGTGGCGCAGGACCAACTGGCGTTGCGGCTCATGGGCGCCTCCCCCGTGCGCATCAAGCGCATCGCCTTCGGGATTTCCATCGCGACTGCCTCGGTTGCCGGTGCGCTGCTGATCATCATCCAGCCGGTCGAGCCTTCGGTCGGACGCGAGTATATCGGCCGGGTCTTCGCCATCTGCGTGCTCGGCGGCCTCGGTAGCCTGCCCGGTACGGTCGTCGGTGCGATGCTGCTCGGCATCCTCGAAAGTTTCACCGCCACGTTCTACGGACCGTCCTGGGCGCCGGCGGTCGCGTTCGGGGTCCTGCTTCTCACGCTCGCATTTCGACCGGCGGGCCTCCTCGGTCGATAGGATTGCCGACGTGCCGACGCGGGTCTTCCTGCTGATCCTGATCGCAGTCGCGGCCGTCGTCTTCTTCGGCGCGCGCCTGGTGAACAACGATTACGTGTTCTTCGCCGGCTATACCGTGTTGCAATTCGTAGTGCTGGCGACCGCCTGGAATATTCTGGGCGGCTATACCGGTTACGTGAATTTTGGCTCGGCCGCCTTCTTTGCACTCGGTGCCTATGCGACGGTGTTCCTGCACAAACTCTATCCGTTGCCGATCCCGCTCCTCATCGCGATCGGCGGGATCGTGTCGGGAATCGTCGGACTCGGGATGGGGTATCTGACGCTGCGTCTGCGCGGCGCATTTTTCGCGATCGCGACGCTCGCGCTTGCGGTCGTCCTGCAGACGCTCGTCGTCAACTGGGATTATGTCGGCGGATCGCGCGGCGCCTACATTATCCGGCCGAACGAGATCGCGCTGATCGGCCCTTATATCCATTATCTGTTCCTGTTGATGCTCGCGCTCACGGTCATTGCGCTCACCACCGCGCGCGGTATCGAGCGCTCGCAGCTCGGCTATGGCTTCGCCACGATCCGCGACGATGAGCTGGCGGCGGAAGCCTGCGGCGTGCCAACGCTGCGCCTCAAGCTCATCGCCACCACGCTCTCCGGTGCGCTCATGGGCATGGCGGGAGCGCCCTTCCCCTATTACATCGGCTATCTCCAGCCCTCGTCCGCGTTCGGGCTCGAATACGCGGTCAATTCGATCGCCATGCCGATGATCGGCGGTACCACGAGCTGGGTCGGACCGCTGATCGGCGCTATCCTGCTCGGGTCGTTGCAGCAGATCGCGACCGTGACCATTTCCTCTGCCGTCAACCTCCTCATTGTCGGCCTGCTGCTGGTCGCCTTCGTCATCATCGCTCCGAACGGTATCGTCGGGCTGGTGCAGGGCTGGGTGCGCGGAAGGGCGAAGTGATGGCTGGCGCGCTGCTCGAGGTCACCGGTTTGAGCAAACGCTTCGGCGGCTTTGTCGCGCTCGACGGCATCGACCTCACCGTCGCCGAGGGCGAACGCGTCGGACTGATCGGTCCCAACGGCTCCGGTAAATCGACGTTGGTCAACTGCATTTGCGGCACGCTCGTGAACGAAACCGGCACCGTGCGCTTCGACGGCGAGACGGTCGACCGTCTGCTCACCCATGAGCGCACGCACCGCGGAATGGCGCGCAGCTTCCAGCTTCCCCGTCCGTTCACGACATTGACGGTCGCCGACAATCTGCGTGTGCCGCTCCTCTATACCGTCGGCGCCCGGCCCGGACACGCGCTTTCGCCGACTGAGCTCGATGCACGCTGCGCGGAGCTGTTGCAGCTTGTCGGCCTCGCGGACAAAGCGACGCACCTGCCGCGCGACCTCACGCAAGTGGAGATGCGCAAGCTCGAGCTCGCGCGCGCGATGGCCGCCGAGCCGAAGCTCCTGATCGCCGACGAGTCCATGGCCGGGCTCTCGCATTCGGAGGTCGACGACATCGTCGGCCTGCTCATTCGGCTCAATGAGCGCGGAATCACCATCATCCTGATCGAGCACATCATGCGCGCGGTCATGAAGTTTTCGCAGCGGCTGATCGTGCTCGTCTCCGGCAAGAAAATCGCGGACGGCGTGCCCGACGCGGTGATCCGCGACCCCGAGGTGGAGAGGGCGTATATTGGCCAATAGTCTCGCCATCGAAAAGATCGACGCCGCCTACGGCGCCGTGCGCGTGCTCGAGGACGTGTCGCTCAACGTCAACTCGGGCGAGACCGTGGTGCTGCTCGGCACCAACGGCAACGGCAAGTCGACGCTGATGAAATGCGTCATGGGGATCGTGCGTCCGCGCGCCGGCCGCATCGTGGTCGAGATCGACGGCGAGCGGCACGACCTCGTCGGCCGCAGCACCGAGCAGATCGTCGATCTCGGCATCGCGCTGGTGCCGGAGGGCCGGCGGTTGTTTCCGCGCCTGACGGTTGAGGAAAATCTCCTGCTCGGAGCATTCCGGCGCAAGGCGCGCACGGCGCTTAAAGCAAACCTGGATTTCTGCTTCGAATGCTTCCCCCGTCTGGCGGAGCGGCGCGGACAGCTCGCCGGCTCGATGAGCGGCGGCGAGCAGCAGATGCTGGCGCTGGCACGCGCGTTGATGCTGGCGCCGCGCATCCTGCTGATCGACGAACCGTCGGTCGGATTGGCGCCGGTGCTGGTCAGCCGCACCATCGACAAGATCAAGGAGCTCAAGAACCAATACAAGCTCACGGTATTGATGGCGGAGCAAAACTTCCCGCAGGCATTGCGGATCGCCGACCGCGGCTACGTCATCGTCCACGGCCAGATCGCCTTCGAAGGGCGCTCCGCTGACGAGCTCAACAACAACGAGCTGATCCGGAAGTTTTATCTCGGGCTGTAGGAC
>CBFGVM010000153.1:0-9190 GCA_965652015.1 uncultured Alphaproteobacteria bacterium | reverse complement strand
GAGTTCATTGAGCCGCGCGCGCGCCTTGTCGACGTCAAAGATGCCTCCTCAGCAGTCCGATCGACTGCTTGATCTCATCGACGATATTTTGAGTTTCCGCGCGCATGGATAACCTCGGGACGATCTCAGCTGATCGCCGCCGGCGGATGTAGCGACTGCGCGGCAAGGACGCAATGGGCGCCCATGCCTCAACCCAAATACGGCGGCGTGGGCATGGCAATCCCCCCTTCGAGCATGCATGTGCCCCAGCGATAGGCGGAATTGTGTTGCGGGCAAAGGCCATCGTCCTTAGCCTGCCGTAGTTTTTCTCATGATTTGGCTGGCCGATGCCGCGCCGCTTGCCACCGCTCAACGCGCTCAAGGCCTTCGAGGCCGCTGCCCGCCATGAGAGCTTCACGCGCGCCGCCGAGGAACTCTGCGTCACCCAGGGCGCGGTCAGCCATCAGGTGAAGGCGCTCGAGGTCGAGCTCGGACTGAAGCTGTTCAATCGCGAACGCCAGCGGCTGGTCATCACCGAGGCCGGGCGTGCCTACCTCGTCGTCGTGCGCGACGCGTTCGATCGCATCGGCGACGGAACGGAGCGGCTGCTGCAGCGCCAGAGCGGCGGCGCGCTCACGGTCAGCACCTCGCCCAATTTTGCAGGGAAGTGGCTCGTGCACCGGCTGGGCCGCTTCGCCGAGGCCCATCCGGAGATCGATCTTCGGGTCAGCGCGTCCATGCATCACGTCGACTTCGCGCGCGAGGACATCGATCTCGCCATTCGCCATGGCGACGGAACCGCCGCCGGACTGCACATCACGCGTCTGTGCACCGAGCAGCTCTTTCCCGTGTGCAGTCCTAAGCTTCTTAACGGCCGCACGGCGCTGCGCACGCCATCGGATCTCGCGCGCTTCACGCTGCTGCACGTCAGCGATCGCGAAGGCTGGCGGCAATGGCTCGACTTTGCCGGGATCAAGGGCGTGGACCCTTCACGCGGCCCGGTTCTCAACCAGGCGAGCATGGCCATCGATGCCGCGGTCGACGGCCAAGGCATCGCGCTCGCGCGCACGGCGCTGGCCGCGTGGGATTTGATCGGCGGCCGGCTGATGCGGCCGTTCGATATCCCGATGCCCGTCTCCTACGGGTACTGGATCGTCTGCTCGAAGGCAGTGGCCAAGTTGCCGAAAATCGTGGCGTTCAGTGAGTGGCTCCTGGCTGAAGCCGCGGAGGACGCCCGGCAACTCGACCGGCTGAAGGGCAAGTCGCGTCAGGCTCGACGGCTCCCTCGCTGACCCGTTGTTTTCGAGAGCAGCCACCCCGCTCTACGCCCGACCTGCGAAACATAACGGGCTGATCCTTTCTCGGGCGCGCTCGGAGGCCGGAGCGATGGCGAGCGCCTGTCGCAGCGCCGAATCGTGCGCAACCCCACGCGCTCTGAGCTTCTCATAGTGCCGATGCGCGGCAAGACCCTCCTGCAGTGCCTCGCACATCATCCGCAAGATGGTGAGAGCCGGCCAAGAAGGGCCGGCTGGCCGTGCGCAGCGCCGGCGACCGCCAGCGGCAGAAGCAACGCGTGTTTCAGTGGGGAATATCCGTAACATTTTTCATGACTCCTGGTGATTGAGGAACTCGGTTTTCCGTCTTACGGCCGTGCAAATAGGGCTTCCGGACGTCGCCGGCAAAGCATTGTTTCTCTCGCCTACCATAGAATTTCTCATGACCTCAGCTCACGAATGATACATATGTTGCAAATACTGTCCGCAATTGATACACCTATTCACCACCACAAGCAACCGGATGCTACCCGCCCCCGCGATTAATCATCGCTCAACCCGCTAGGAGATACCGATGAAATGGATTACGCGCGCCAATGTGAAGGTCGACCGCGTGGCCTGTCCTTGGCTCATTCGCACGTTCGTCGATCGCGATGCGGAGTTCCTGTTCGTTCCGGTTGGCGAGGTGGAGAGTGTGGCGCGTCAGACCGGCGCCATCCCTTATGACATTGCCGGCGTCGAACTCGGTCACCATGGCGAGGAGTGTTCGTTCGACGCGATCGTCAAAAAATACAACGTCAAGGACGAAGCTGTCGGCCGCCTGGCGTTGATCGTGCGCGGCGCCGATACGCCACGGCGCGATCTTACGCCCGTGTCACCTGGCCTCGAGGCGATCGCCGAGGGGTTCAAGCGGCTCGCCGCCGCAGAGGGCTACGACGATCACGAAACAATCCGCCGGGAGCGGCACGTCTACGATGCGCTTTATCTCTATTGCGGCGGCGATCCCAGCAAGCTGCGGCGGGATTGAGAGCGAAGGGGAGGTTTGCAGCAATGGTGCTTCGTCTAACCGGTCACATCGAGCTTCCTGCGAATCGGGCCAAGGGTGGATTCGATCACGCGGATATTCATCTTCCCACAGATCGGCTCTACGTTGCGCACACAAGCAACGATGCGATTGACGTGATCGACAGCGCGCGCGATCTGTACATTGAGTCGATGCCCGGACTCGTGGCAGTGGCAGGCGCGCTCGTATCCGAAGCGCGTGGCCTCGTCTTTACATCCAATCGAGGCGAAAACACTGTCTCGGTGTTTTCGCCACATGCGGAGCGCGACGCGTTCAAGATCGTCGTAGGCATCAAGCCGAACGGACTCGCCTTTGATGCGGCTCGCGGCATCTTGATTGCCGCGAACCTCGGCGACCCCTCGATTCCGGGCTCGCATTCGGTATCGGTCGTCGATCTGGCGCGCCGGGAACGGATCGCCGAAGTCAAGGTCCCTGGTCGCACGCGATGGGCGATTTACGACGCGACGGGCGAGATGTTCTTCGTCAACATTGCCTCTCCGGCGCGGATCATCGCGATTGATGCTCGTAATCCGACCAAGATCTTGAAGGAGTACGAAGTCCCGGCGGCCGGACCGCACGGACTCGAACTCGATCCGGCCACGGGTCGATTACTGTGTGCTTGCGATGCAGGCCTGTTGCTCGCAATTGACGCGGCATCGGGCGATGTACTTGCCGATGTTCCTCTCAGCGGCGCCCCCGACGTCATTTTCCTGCATCCGCAATCTGGGCATCTCTACGTGGCCATAGGTGATCCTGGGGTCATAGACGTCATCGACATTGGCACCATGCGCCGCGAGGAGGTTGTGACGACGGAAGCGGGGGCGCACACGCTGGCACTCAACCGCAAGAGAAACAAAGTCTATGCGTTCCTGCCCCAATCGCATCGTGCAGCGGTATTTGTCGACACGGCCTGAGGCATGCGATTTCTCGCTCCGGCCGGCATAACGGCGACAACCAGTCCGTGGTATCAAAGCGGTAAGTCCGAATGACTTACGCGATGAAACCGATCGGTTGTCAGCCAGCGCATTGGCTGGGGCGCTTGCGGCACAACACGGCAAGTTGATGATACATATGTTGCACTGGTCTCTCTGCCTGATACAGTCTCGCTTCCCATGAATGTCGGAACTCCGGCGGTGCTGGCGCATAGCTGGCTCCTGCTCATCCACCAACTTCCGGCAAAGCCCGCATATCTGCGCGTCAAGATTTGGCGCCGGCTGCAGGGCGTCGGCGCCATCG
Organism: uncultured Alphaproteobacteria bacterium; assembly: GCA_965652015.1. Taxonomy (GTDB): domain Bacteria; phylum Pseudomonadota; class Alphaproteobacteria; order Rhizobiales; family Xanthobacteraceae; genus VAZQ01. The sequence continues at coordinate 5,638 of CBFGVM010000153.1, read as the reverse complement.
CCGTGAAAAATGCGGTGCATGTGCTGCCCATGAACGAGGAGACACAAGAGGATTTCGAGTGGCTGCTGCGCGAAATCGAGGAGGGCGGAGGCGAGGCCTTCCTCTGCGAGGCGCGCCTGATCGACGGCCTCTCCGACCAGGAGATCCGCACTTTGTTCGACAAGGCACGCGACGCCGACTACGCGCAATTGGTCAAGGACGCGCGCGCTCTGGCAAAGTCGCTGCGTCCCAATGCAAAGACTTCCACTCTCGCCGATGTTCGCGTCCAGGTCGCCCGCCTGCGTAAACGTCTCGCGGAAATCGTCGCGATCGATTTCTTCGGTGCTATCGGCCGCAAGACAGCGGAAGAAGTGATCGGAACTCTAGAGGCTCGATTGAACGAGGACGCCGACGTGAGAGGCAAAGACACGGCTCAATCAGCGCCGCCTGAAATGCTTCGCAACCGGACGTGGGTCACACGCGAGGGCGTCTATGTCGACCGCATCGCCAGCGCTTGGCTGATACGCCGCTTCATCGATCCGCAAGCCCAGTTCAAATTCGTCTCCGGCAAAGGCTATCGCCCGCAGGAGGGCGAGCTACGTTTCGACATGTTCGAGGCGGAATTCACCCACGAAGGCGACAAATGCACCTTCGAGGTGCTGCTCGACCGATGCGGCGTCAAAGACGCAGCGCTTCGCGCCATCGCCGAGATCATCCACGACATCGATCTCAAGGACGGCAAGTTCGGGCGAACCGAAGTCGCAGGTATCCGAACTCTTATGGAGGGTATCGGTGCCGCGACCAAGGATGACACGCAGCGGATTGCGCGCGGGACCGAAGTCTTCAACGACCTTTACGAATATTTCCGGAAGAAGCGCCGATGAGCAGACGCGTTCGCTAGAGCCAACTCGAGAATTCCACGAGCAACGAGGCAAAACTTGGCCGAGGTCTCAGTCAGCGAGCGATGGAAACCGCAGCACGGGGTCTCGCTGCGCGAGGCGTTCTGGGTGTGGCTGCGGGTTGCGGCGCTGAGCTTCGGCGGTCCCGCCGGCCAGATCGCGGTCATGCACCGCATCCTGGTCGAGGAGAAACGCTGGGTGTCGGACCAGCGATTTCTGCATGCGCTCAACTATTGCATGCTGCTGCCGGGCCCCGAGGCGCAACAGCTTGCGACCTATATCGGCTGGCTGATGCATCGCACGCTCGGCGGCATCATCGCCGGCGGGCTTTTCGTCGTCCCCGGCATCATTGCCATCATGGCGCTGAGCTATGTCTATGCGGCCTGGGGCAATGTCCCGATCATCGTCGCGCTGTTCTTCGGCCTCAAGGCGGCTGTCCTCGCCATCGTAATCGAAGCGCTCGTTCGTATCGGAAAGCGCGCGCTTGGAAACAACGTGATGGTCGCGCTGGCCGCGATCGCTTTCATCGGCATCTTCTTCTTCGGCGTTCCGTTTCCGGTCATTGTTTTCGGCGCGGGCATCATCGGCTTTGTCGCCGCGTCGATGGGTCTTGCCGGATTCCAAGCCAATTCGGGACATACCGCCGGCAAAGACAAGCCGGCCGTCGTCGACGATATGCTCGGCGAGGGAATTCCCGAACACGCCCGCCCCACGGTCGCCCGCGCATTCGCTGTTTCAGCCATTTGGCTTGCGCTCTGGCTCGTGCCGGTCTTCGCGCTGCTCACCACGCTCGGCAGCGCCAATGTCTTCAGCCAGATCGCCGTATTCTTCAGCAAGATGGCGGTGGTGACCTTCGGCGGCGCCTATGCGGTGCTTGCCTATGTCGCGCAACAGGCGGTCGAACATTACGGCTGGCTCAAGCCCGGCGAGATGCTCGACGGGCTGGGCATGGCCGAGACCACGCCCGGACCGCTGATCATGGTGCTGCAGTTCGTGGGCTTCATGGCCGCCTATCGCGAGCCGGGCTCGCTTGCGCCCATGCTGGCCGGAACGTTGGGCGGATTGCTCGCCACGTGGGTCACGTTCACCCCGTGCTTTCTCTGGATCTTTCTCGGCGCACCGTTCGTCGAGAAGCTGCGCGGCAACAAGCCGCTCAACGCGGCGCTGTCCGCCATCACGGCGGCGGTGGTCGGAGTGATCCTCAACCTTGCGATCTGGTTCGCGATCCACACGGTGTTTCGCGAGACCGTGCCCGTTCGCATGTTTCCATTATCTTTCGATGCACCAAGGCTGACGAGCGTGGATTGGTTCGCGCTCGCGCTGTCGATCGCGGCCGCTGTCGCGATCTTCCGATTCAAGGCCGGCATGATTCCGACGCTTGCGGCCTGCTGCGGCGCCGGAATCGTTCTGTACCTTTCGGGGATGCTGTCGTGAGGGTCGGCATCCAATCCGTTTTGGTGAACGGCAACTGGTCGGGCGAGAAGGAGTGATGCAACCGAGTGAGCTCGAACGAGGAGGACGTCATCATGCGTGCAGTGTACGTGCTTGCGATTTGCGTCGCGGCGACAATTGGCGGTCCCGTCAAGGCCCAGGAGATCGACTGGAAGAAGGTGGATGAAGCACTGGGACGGAGCGCCGCGGTCTCTGGCGACGTTCACCGCTACGGTTTTCCGCGCAGCGATCTCACGGTGACGCTCGATAGCGTCACCATTCGCCCGGCGCTGGCGCTCGGCGGCTGGGCAGCTTTCAAACCGGCGCACGGCGGCGCGATGGTCATGGGCGACCTCGTGCTGCTCGAGACCGAGATCAATCCGGTCATGGCCAAGTTGATCGAGAATGGGATCGAGATCACCGCCGTCCACAATCACGTGCTACGTGCCAACCCTGCCACTTTCTACATGCACATCGCTGGGCACGGCGATCCGGTGAAGCTCGCGACGGCGCTCCGCACGGGCCTTGCAGCCAGCAGCACCCCGCTGACGAGCCCGCCGCCGCCAGCCTCGCAGCCGGCGATCGACCTCGGTACTGCCCAGCTCGATGAAATCATCGGCGCCAAAGGACAGACGAACGGCGGCGTCTATCAGTTCGGTGTGCCCCGCCGCGACCCGGTCAGCGAGAACGGCATGCAACTTGCTCCCGCCGGACCCATGGGCGTGGCCACAGCGATCAACTTTCAGCCGACGGGCAGCCGTAAGGCCGCGATCACCGGCGACTTCGTGCTCACCGCGGATGAGGTGAACGAGGTGGTCAAGGCGCTTCGGTCCAACGGCATCGAGGTGACGGCCATCCACAGCCACATGCTCACCGAGCAGCCGCGGCTGATCTTCCTGCACTTCTGGGCAAATGACGACGCGCTGAAACTCGCTCACGGCTTGCGCGCCGCGCTCGATAAGACCGCGCGCGCGAAGATCTGATTCGGATCTGACCACGATTGGATCGCACGGCGATCCACCCACCACGGCAAGCGCTGCGCAACGAGCGGATCCGAAGGAAGCAGGCGTGGCCATGGATAGCGCCAGTGCTGACGTTGCGATTTTCCTGTTCGCCACCTTTGCGGCTGCGCTCGTCGCGGGTCTCGCCGGGTTCGCCTTCGGACTGGTCGCCGCGGCGGTTTGGCTTCACATCCTCAATCCACTGCAAACAGCCAGCCTGATCATCGCTTTCGGACTGATCGTGCAGGGAGTCTCGGTGTGGAAATTACGCCACGCGTTGCAATGGCATCGGCTTTGGCCATTCCTCGCCGGCGCGGCGCTTGGGGTGCCCGCGGGCGTGGCAATACTCGGTTGGGCAAATCCCGCATACATGCGCGCAGCCGTCGGCGGGCTGCTCATCCTCTACAGTGCTTATGGTTTGGTCCGCCCGACGATGCAGCCGATCCTCACCGGCGGCGCGCCGGCGGACGCCGGAGTCGGCCTGCTCAACGGCATTCTTGGCGGCGCCACCGGACTTGCCGGCATCATCGTCACGGTGTGGTGTGGACTGCGGGGCTGGCCAAAGGACGTCCAACGAGGCGTGTTCCAGCCGATCGGTGTTGCTATTTTCGCGATGAGTGCTCTCTGGTTGGGAGTGGGAGGAGCGGTCAGCGCCGAAACGATCCGGCTATTCGCCATTGGATTGCCGGTCCTGCTTGCCGGGACCTGGCTTGGTCTGAAGCTCTACAGCCGCATCGATGAAGGCGGTTTCCGAAAGCTCGTACTGGCCCTGTTGCTGGCATCGGGCATAGCGCTGCTCCTCCCGCTGCAGCCGACCGATCTCCTCCCGTGGAGCAAGACATCATGACGAAACTCGCGATCCTCGCTGTTGCACTGGCGAGCTTGCCGGCCGCAGCGCTGGGGCAAAACGCGCGTTCACCGACCCCGCCCTACTGTTTCGATCTGAGCCGCATCGTGGACCTAGCGGTCACGAAAGAGCGATTTGCCTCCATCGCCGGGCGGCCGCGGCAGGGCGACTTTCGCGATGCGAGCGTGGTTTTGCCCGACTGGAAAGACTGCTCCCTCTATGGCGCGGCGACCTATAGCTGCGATTCCGCGGAGATGGAGAGCGCGGAAGCGACCGCAAAGGCGCGCAGCGAAATTCTGCGTCAGGTCAAGTCCTGTCTTGGAGCGGGCTGGTCGGAAGCGCGCGACCGCTCCAATCCGAGCTACGTCGTTTTGAACAATGCGGCGCGACCGGTTTCGATCACAGTGAGCACGGATCAAACCGACAGCAAAAAATATGTCGTTCGCCTCACCGTTTTTGTGCGCAGGAACTAGGTGCAGCAATGACCGCATCGAGCGTCGCCACTCCCATGCTGATGCAGGTCGACCGCCTCGCCAAGCGCTACGGCGATCAGCACGCGCTGATTGACATTTCCTTTGCCGCCAATGCCGGGGAGGTGCTCGGACTGATCGGACCGAACGGCGCCGGAAAGACCACGCTCCTGCAGGCAATTGCCGGCACCATTGCAGCCGATGCTGGCCAAATTCTCTGGCGCGGGACGCCGCTTCCCTTGCCGCGGCGGCGTGAATTCTTGTTCTACCTGCCCGACGGAGTTCGTCCCTGGGAGGACCAGTACGTCGCAAGGGCGGCCGAATTGTTCGCAGCCATCTACGGCAGGTCGCCGGCCTTCCTTGCACAAACGATCCGCTCGCTCGGGCTCGCCCCGGTCCTGCGCAAGCGCATCGCCGCATTGTCGAAAGGCTATGGCCGCCGCCTCCTGCTGGCCCTGGCGCTGCTCACCCCGCATCCCCTGGTGATGATGGACGAGCCGTTCGACGGCTTCGACCTTCGCCAAACGCGCGACATCATGAACGTGCTGCGCGAAGTCGTGGGAAGCGGGCGCACGCTCGTTCTTGCCATTCATCAATTGGGCGACGCGGCGCGCGTCTGTGACCGGTTCGTGCTGCTCGCCGAGGGTCGCGTCCGCGGTGTCGGGACGCTCGCGGAATTCCGCGCGCAGATCGGAAAACCCGCAGCCACCTTGGAGGACGTTTTCCTTGCGCTCACCTGATACCGCCGTGGCTCACCACGCGCCAATTGGGCCGCTGCTCGCAAAGGAGCTCCGGGAGATTACGAGCGGCCGTGCGCTGTGGATCATGCTGCTCATCCTTTGCCCGCTCGTCGGCTACAGCTTTTTCCAGGCGGTTGCCCTTTATGGGGAGGCGAGCTCCGCCGCGCAGGATTCGCCCGCGCTCGCGAGCAGCCTCTCGCCGCTCGATGGCGTGCTGGTTCCGACGTTTGGTGGACTTTACCTTGTCGCCACGCTGCTCTTCCCCTTCGTT
>CBFGVM010000152.1:0-9221 GCA_965652015.1 uncultured Alphaproteobacteria bacterium | reverse complement strand
TCGGCTTCTTCATCTGGGACGCGTGGAACTCCTCGCATATCAGCGAGATCATCCTGGCGCTGGTCTATGTCGGGCTGATTGGCTTCGTGCTCGATCGCATCGTGGCCGGCGTCGCCACCCTCGTCACCCACGGCACCGCCGCCAACTGAGAGCGAGCGCGCGAATGACCCCCTATCTCAAGCTCGATCACATCGACAAGACCTTCACCCGCGGTGCGCTCGAGACCGAGGTACTCAAGGAGATCACGCTTGGCATCGACAAGAGCGAGTTTGTCTCGATCATCGGCCATTCCGGCTGCGGCAAGACCACCCTGCTCAACATCGTCGCCGGGCTCACGCGCGCGACCATCGGCGGTGTGCTGCTGGAGGGGCGCGAGGTCGATGAGCCCGGTCCCGACCGCGCCGTCGTGTTCCAGAACCATTCGCTGCTGCCGTGGCTCACCGTCTACGACAACGTGCGGCTCGCAGTCGACAAGGTGTTCTCGGCCACCAAGTCGCGCGCCGAGCGGCGCGCCTGGACCATGCACAATCTCGAGCTCGTGCAGATGGCGCATGCCAAGGACAAACGGCCGGCGGAAATTTCCGGCGGGATGAAACAGCGGGTGGGGCTTGCCCGCGCGCTCGCCATGGAGCCGAAGGTGCTGCTGCTCGACGAGCCGTTCGGGGCGCTCGATGCGCTCACGCGCGCGCACCTACAGGACTCGGTTATGGCGATCCATGGGAAGCTGCGCAACACCGTGCTGATGATCACGCACGACGTCGACGAGGCGGTGTTGCTGTCCGACCGCATTGTGATGATGACCAATGGGCCGGCCGCGCGGATCGGAGAGGTGCTGAACGTGCCGCTCTCTCGGCCGCGCCGCCGTCTCGAGGTGGCATCGAGCCCCGCGTACCTCAAGTGCCGCCAGCGTGTGCTCGAATTCCTCTACGAGCGCCACCGCTTCATCGAGGCGGCTTGAGCGGTCCGACCGACGACATGTGGACGCGATGCACTATTCAGCCGCTGGTGTGGCCCAGGGCCGCCGCGCGCGATCGGCCGTCTTGAACGCGGCGATCTTGTCCGTGTAGCTCTCGGTCAAGGCGATATTGTCCCAGCCGTTGAGCAGCCGCGTGCGGCGGACCGGATCGATCGCGAAGCAGAAGGTTTGATCGCCGCATTGGATGGTCTGCTGCTCGAGATCAACAGTCAGGCGCCGCGGCGGCCGCTCGCCGAGGAGGCGCATGAGCGCGGCCGCCTCGTCGTCCGACACGATCGCGGTCAACAATCCGTTCTGCACGGCGTTACCCGCAAAGATGTCGCCGAAGGACGGCGCGATCACGCATCGAATGCCGTAGTCGTAGAGCGCATAGACCGCCGCCTCGCGCGAGGAGCCGCAGCCGAAGTTGCGCGCGCCCACGATGATCTTGGCATCGCGCCAGGCCGGCCGGTTGAGCGGAAAATCCGGCCGCTCGCGCCGTTCGGCATCGAAGCGCAGATCGTGCAGCAGCGCCGCGCCAAGCCCGGCGGAACGCGGCACCTTCAGAAAGCGCGCCGGTACGAGCTGATCGGTGTTGAGATTGGCGATGTCGAGCGGGCAGGCAATCCCAGTGAGTCGGATGAACTTGTCCATGCCTGCCTCACGCCTTGCGCCCGGCGAGCAGCGGCCGGACGTCGGTCAATGTTCCTGTTACCGCCGACGCCGCGACCATGGCCGGAGACATCAAATGGGTGCGCGCGCCCGGTCCTTGTCGACCGCGAAAATTGCGGTTGGTGGTCGACGCGCAGCGCTCCCCTAGCGGCACCACATCGCCGTTGATCCCGACGCACATGGAGCAGCCGGATTCGCCCCACTCGAGGCCGGCGCCACGGAAGATGCGGTCGAGTCCTTCCTCCTCGGCTTGGCGCTTGACGGCGGATGAGCCGGGCGACACCAGCCCGGGAACCTTGCTTACCCGGCCTGACAGGACCGCGGCTGCCGCGCGCAGATCCTCGATACGCGCATTGGTGCAGGAGCCGATGAAGATGCGGTCGATTGCAATATTGGTGAGCTTCGTCCCGGGCATAAGACCCATGTAGTCCAGTGCCTCGCGCAAGTATTTCGCGCGCGCCGCGTCCGGCTCGCGTGCTGGATCCGGTATGCTGGCGTCGATCGGCAATGCATCCTGCGGGCTCGTGCCCCAGGTGACGATCGGCGCAATGTCAGCGGCGTTGAGCTCGACCTCGCGGTCGAATTCCGCTCCGTCGTCCGTAGTAAGCGCCGACCAGGCATCGACGGCTCGCTCGAATGCCGTCCCCTTCGGCGAATAAGGCCGGCCTTTCACATATTCGAAGGCTGTTTCGTCAGGCGCAATCATGCCACTGCGCGCGCCACCCTCGATCGACATGTTGCACAGCGTGAGCCGTCCCTCCATGGACAGTGCGCGAATAGCGGGACCAGCGAACTCGATGGCATGACCGGTCGCGCCGTCGGCGCCAATGGTTGCGATGATGGCAAGCACCATGTCCTTGGCTGCAACGCCGGGAGAAAGGCGTCCGCTGACGGTGATGCGCATGCGCTTCGGCTTGCGCTGCCACAGCGTCTGCGTCATCAGCACATGGGCGACCTCGGAAGCGCCGATGCCGAAGGCGTAGGCGCCAAGCGCGCCATGGGTCGAGGTGTGGCTATCGCCGCACACGATCAGCAGGCCGGGGAGCGTGAGGCCCTGCTCGGGCCCAACCACGTGCACGATTCCTTGGCGGGGATCCTCGACCCCGAACAGAGCTATGCCGTGCTCGGCGGTGTTTTCCTCGACTGTGCGCACCATGCGCGCGATGTCAGGATTGTCGATGACGCGCCGAGAGCCGCGCGTCGGGACATAGTGGTCGGCGACCCCGAAGGTGAGACCTGGCTCGGCGACCCGCGCGCCGCGGGCCTTGAGCTGATTGAAGGCGTTGAACGATCCCTCATGCACGTAATGGCGGTCGACCCACAGCAATGCCTCGCCATCGTCGCGCCGGACGATCTCGTGGGTCGCCCACAGCTTGTCGAACAGGGTTAGGGGCTCGGTCATGCGCATCGACAGGGATTAAATGCCGCGCTGCACGAAGCGCAATATAGAAGGCATCGCCCGGCAATGTTAGTCTGTTAGCGCGGATGTCTCATGGAGGTTCCAATGTCGCATTGGTCAGCACAGCTCACGCGCCGCAATCTGCTGCAGACAACGGCGGTGGGCGCTGCCGCCGCGGCGACCGGCCTCATCAGCGCGCCGGCGCTCCTGCGCGCGCAAGCCTCTCCGGTAAAACTTGGCGTACTGCACCCGGTCTCTGGCGCTCTGTCCTATTCCGGCCAACAGGGCCGGCTTGGTGCGACGATTGCGATCGAGGAGGTCAATGCGGCCGGCGGCATCAAGGCGCTGGGCGGCGCCAAGATCGAGGCTGTCCTCGGCGACGCGCAGTCGACGCCGGAAGGCGGCAATGCCGAGGTCGAGAAGATGAACGCAGCGGGTGTGGCGGCCATCGTCGGCGGCTACGCCAGCTCGATCTGCCTCACCACCAGTCAGACCGCCGCGCGCTACGATCTGCCTTACGTGGTCGACGTCGGCGTTGCCGACAACATCGTCACGCGCGGCCTCAAGAACACGTTCCGGTTCGGGCCGGGCTTCGGCGTGATTGCCAAGACCGCGCTCGACAACCTCGTCACTATCAATGAGCAAGCCGGTCAGCCCGCCAAGACGGTGATGATCGTGCACGAGGACTCCTTGTTCGGATCGGGGCTCGCCAAACTGCTCAACGCGCAACTGCCCGAGCGCGGCTTCCAGGTGCTCGAGACCATTCCACATCCGACGCCGACTCGCGATTTCAACAACGTGGTGCTGAAAATAAGGGCGCAAAATCCGGATCTCGTGATTCCGGCGAACTACTATAACGAATACGTGCTGCTCGCCCGCACGATGCAGCAACAGCGGGTGCGCCCAAAAGGCATCTATTCGGTCCTCGGCGGCGCGGCATCCTCCTACAAGTTCGTCAAAGAATTCCCTGAAGCCGCGCAATACATCATGGATTGCAATCACTGGTTCGACCCGCGCAATCCGAAGGCACTGGCGCTCAAGAAGAAGACTGAGGATCGGGGGGAGTTCTACACCTATGAAGTGTTCATGAACTACTCATGCATCCTCCTCGTCGTTGACGCGCTGGAGCGTGCAGGGAGCGCCGAGCGCGCCAAGATCATCTCGGCATTGGAAAGCTCCACATTCTCGGGCCACGTGATGCCCTATGGGCCAACCAAGTTCGTCAACGGCCAAAACCAGGGCGCCGCGCCGGTCAACACGCAGGTACTCGGCAACGACATCCAGGTGATCTTCCCGCAGACGTTTGCCTCGGCGAAGCCGGTATTTCCCATGCCGCGCGCGTGAGCGGCCACAAGACGGCGCCGCCGTCGCCCTTTCGGTCGCTGCATGCTGTCGCCGGTCATCCTGGTTCCTGCTGTCCTCAACGGGCTCTTGACCGGCGCCGTGTATGGGCTCGTCGCGCTCGGGCTGACGCTGATCTACGGCGTCCTGCACATCATCAATTTCGCGCATGGCGCGCTGCTTACCGCCGCCATGTTCGCGGCGTTCTTCGCGCACCGGCTCCTTGGGCTCGATCCCTATATCGCGGCCCTTGTGCTCACGCCGCTATTCTTCGCGCTGGGCTACTGCTTGCAGCGCTTCGTCATCGGTCCCGCCGCGCATGGGGAGGACCGCAACATTCTGCTGGTGACACTCGGGCTCGCGGTGGTGATCGAGAACGTACTGCTCTATGCCTTTGGTGCCGATACGCGCACACTCAACCTTGACTATGCCTTCAACGTCGTCGACCTCGGTATTGCTTTCCTTGCGGTTCCCCGCGTCATCGCGTTCGGGGTCGTTCTCGTCATAGCGGTAGTCCTGTGGCTGATCCTGAGCTTAACCGACACCGGTAAGGCTATCCGTGCGGTTGCCAAGGAGAAGCTGGGCGCCGAGCTCTCCGGTATCGATGTGGGGCACATTTATGCCGTCACCTTCGGTCTCGGCACCGCATGCCTTGCCATCGCCGCCTGCCTCCTGATTCCGACTTATTACGTCAACCCGCACATCGGGAATGCCTTCGTGCTCATCGCCTTCACCATAGTTGTGCTCGGCGGCATGGGCTCGGTGACGGGCGCGCTTTTCGGCGGCCTGTTCATCGGCGTGGTCGAGAGTCTCTGCGGCCTTTATCTCGGGGAATCGCTGGGGCAGATCGGCATTTTCGCGATGTTCATCCTGGTGCTGCTGTTACGCCCGAGCGGTCTGTTCGGAGAACGGGCATGACGGGACCTTCGATCGGGTACATTGCGCTCGTCATTGCCGCGCTGGCAGGGGTGCCGTTGTTCGCCTCCAATGTCGTGCTCAACTTTCTCGTCGTGGCGTTGCTGATCGCGCTGGTGGGGCAGGGCTGGAACGTGCTCGGCGGCTATGGCGGACAGTACTCCTTCGGCCATGCGGCTTTCTTCGGCACCGGCGCGTATGTCACTGCCATCCTGCAAATGCACTATGGCGTTAACGCTTGGATCGCATTTGTGCTCGGGATCGCCGGCGGCGCCCTCACGGGTGCCGCAATCGGTGCGCTGACCTTTCGTTCCGGATTGAAGGGCTCGTATTTTGCTCTCGTCACGCTTGCATTTGCCGAAGTGCTCCGCATTCTCGCTAGCGTCGCACCCATTACGGGTGCCGGCGTTGGCATCCTGATCACCCTCGACTTGCGGCCGCAAGCATTCCAGTTCCAGAGCCGCGCGCCGTTCTATTGGATTATCCTTTCGCTGGTTGCTATCTCGCTCATCATCGTGCGGGTGATGGAGCAAAGCCGGTTCGGTGCCTGGCTCGTCGCGGTGCGCGAAAACGAGGACGCAGCCAAAGCGGTCGGCGTCGACACCGCGCGGGTCAAGCTTGTCGCCATGACAATTTCCGCCGCCATCACCGCCGCCGGCGGCGGTTTCTACGCACAGTATTTTCTATTCATCGATTCGGGTATCGCCTACGGACCGTGGATTTCCGTCGAAGCTTTGCTCGCGCCCATCGTCGGCGGCATCGGGACCGTATTCGGACCGCTGCTCGGTGCGTTGGTTGTCAAGACACTCGGCGAATTGACCAAGCTCGTTGCGGGCGATGCGCCCGGCCTCGATCTTGTCATCTACGGCAGTGTGCTCATCGTGATCGTGGCCTTCGCCCCGCATGGGATCGCGGGCCTGCTGGCCGACCTCCGCGTGCGCTTTGCACGCTTGAGGTCGTCAGTATCGGAGGGCGCCCATGGCTGAGCCGCTGCTTCGCGTTGAGCGCGTATCCAAACGCTTCGGTGGACTAGTCGCTGTTGACAACGCTTCGTTTGTTGTCGAACCCGGCCGGATTACCGCACTCATCGGGCCAAACGGCGCCGGCAAGACCACGCTGTTCTCCATCATAAGCGGGTTCCTCGCCCCGAGCGCCGGCCGGATCTTTCACCGCGGCACGGATATTACGGGCATGCCGCCGCATCTTTTGGCGCGGCGAGGCATCGCGCGCACCTTCCAGATCGTGCAGCCGTTCGCCGGCCTTACCGTGCACGAGAACATCGCCATCGGCGCGCATCTGTCGCGGCGCTCGCGTGCTGACGCGCTTGATACTGCCGCGGAAGTTGCAAGCACAATTGGCCTCAGCGATCTCCTCGACCGTTCGGCGGCGAGCCTCACCGTCGCGGGCCGCAAGCGGCTGGAACTTGCACGGGCGCTCGCGACCAATCCCGAACTGGTTCTGCTCGACGAGGTGCTAGCCGGCCTCAACCCCGGGGAGGTCGCCGCCATGGCGCCGATCATCCGCGGCTTGGCCGAGCGCGGCGTCACGACACTGATGACCGAGCATGTGATGCAGGCGGTGATGAGCCTCGCCGAGCACGTTTTCGTGCTGGCGGAGGGCCGCATCATCGCCGAAGGGGCGCCGCGGGCCGTGGTTGGCAATCCGCACGTGGTCGAAGCTTATCTCGGCCACGGTGCCGCAGCGCGCCTCTCGGCCGCAGGAGGTGCGCATGTCTGACGTGCTGCTTTCGGTCAGCGGGCTCGCCGCCGGCTACGGCACGATCGAAGTGCTGCACGGGATCGACCTTGAGGTTGCCGTGGGCGAGATCGTGGCGGTGCTCGGCTCGAACGGAGCGGGGAAGTCGACGCTCAACCGTACGATCTCCGGCGTGCTGCGCGCAACGCGCGGCTCGATCCGCTTCGCAGGCGGCACGATCGAGAGCGAGAAGCCGGCGACGATCGTCGCGCGCGGGCTTATCCAAGTCCCAGAGGGGCGATGCGTCTTTCCCAACCTGACGGTCAACGAAAATCTCGATCTTGGCAGCTACCGGCGGGGCGGCACGCGGCGGAAGAAGAATCGCGAGCGGGTATTTGCGATCTTTCCGCGCCTCGCCGAGCGGCGGTCACAGCGCGCCGGCACGCTCTCGGGCGGCGAGCAGCAGATGCTGGCGATCGGCCGCGGATTAATGGCCGAGCCTGAATTGCTCATTCTCGACGAGCCATCGCTCGGCCTCTCTCCGTTGCTCGTCGAGGAGCTGTTCGCGCTGATCCGGCGCATCAATAGCGAAGGCATCACGCTTCTTGTGGTGGAACAGAACGTAGTGCAGTGCCTTGAAGTGGCGCGCCGCGCTTATATCCTCGAAGACGGCATGTTCGTGCTACATGGAAATTCGGCCGATATCCGCGACGACCCGAACCTCAAGCGCGCCTTTCTCGGACTGTGACGATGGCTAGTATGGCTAACCTGCGCACGCGTCTCATGCGCAAGCCGATCGTAGTCGCTCCTGGTGTCTACGACGCATTTACCGCACTGGTCGCCGAACGGAGCGGCTTCAGGACGCTTTACGTCTCCGGTGCAGCGATCGCGTATACGCGGCTCGGCCGGCCGGACATCGGGCTCGTGAGCATGAGCGAGGTCGTCGAGACCATCGGCATGATCCGCGATCGCGTCGCTGCGGATCTGATCGTCGACGCCGACACCGGCTACGGCAACGCACTCAACGTCGGCCGTACCGTACGCCTGTTCGAACGCGCGGGCGCGGGCGCGATCCAACTCGAAGACCAGGATTTTCCGAAGCGTTGCGGCCACCTCGATGGCAAGCTTCTCATCCCGGCGGCCGAGATGGCTGGCAAGATCAAGGCCGCCGTCGATGCTCGCCGTTCGCGCGAAACGCTGGTGATCGCGCGCACCGACGCGATCGCGGTCGAAGGGTTTAAACGCGCCATCGAGCGCGCCGAACTCTACCGCGACGCCGGCGCCGACGTCCTTTTTGTCGAGGCGCCCCAGACGCGCGCGGAACTCAAGCGAATCCCATCGGCGTTTGCCGGCGTGGCGCTCATGGCAAACATGGTGGAGGGCGGCAAGACCCCGCCGCTGCCGGCTGCCGAGCTCGAGGCGATGGGTTTCGCGCTGGTGATCTTTCCCGGCGGCATCGTGCGCGCACTGGCGCGCACAGCGAGCGAATATTACGCGTCGCTTGCCGCGCGTGGAACCTCCGAGCCGTTCCGTTCCCGCATGCTCGACTTCACGAGCCTCAATGAATTGATCGGAACCCCGGAAATGCTCGCGCTCGGCAAACGGTACGAATCTTCGGCACGGCCCTCGGGCAGCAAGAGGGGCACGCGTCGATGAAGCTGCACTCGATCTTTACCACTAAATTGGCGGCCGGCAGGAGTCTGAAAATCCGGAAAGCGCGGATCTCGCTTCTGTCCGGGCGAAGCTTGGTGGTTCTCGGTACCATCTGTACTTGCGTCTTGCTGACGCCGCAGCGCCTCAAGGCTGAAGGGTATCCGTCACGGCCAATTAAGCTATTGGTAGGCGCCCCGCCGGGTGGCACTACCGATACGGTTGCACGCGCGATTGCAGAGCCGATGGCGAGCGCGCTGGGACAGCCTGTCATTGTCGACAATCGAGGAGGTGCGGGCGGCAATCTGGCCGCCGATGCGGTCGCAAAATCCACGCCGGACGGCCACACGCTGCTTGTGAGCTTCACCAGCCATACCATCAATGCGACGCTTTATCCCAAGCTGCCATTCGATCCAGTGGCCGATTTCACGCCGATCACCATGGTTGCGACGGTTCCAAGCCTGCTGGTGGGGAATCCCAAATTGCCTGCGAAAGACCTTGGAGAGCTCATCTCCTTTGCCAAGAGTCGGCCTGATACGCTGACGATTGCAATTGGAGGGATCGGATCCTCACTGCATCTCGCAGGTGAGCAAT
>CBFGVM010000151.1:0-9324 GCA_965652015.1 uncultured Alphaproteobacteria bacterium | reverse complement strand
GGAGGCGGTCGACACCGCGCTCAAGATCGCGCTCGCCTATCACAACGTGCGCGGCGAGGGCGCGCGCACGCGGCTGATCGGGCGCGAGCGCGGCTATCACGGGGTCGGCTTCGGCGGCATTTCCGTCGGCGGCATGGTCAACAACCGCAAACTCTTCGGCGCCCTACTCGCCGGCGTCGACCATCTGCCGACGACCTACAACCGCGAACACCAGGCCTTCAGCAAGGGCGAGCCGGACTGGGGCGCGCATCTCGCCGACGAACTCGAGCGCATCGTGACCTTGCACGATGCCTCCACAATTGCCGCAGTGATCGTGGAGCCGATGGCGGGTTCGACCGGGGTGCTGCCCGCGCCGAAAGGATACCTGCCGCGGCTGCGGGCGATCTGCGACAAGCACGGCATCCTGCTTATCTTCGACGAGGTCATCACCGCTTACGGCCGTCTCGGCCACGCCTTTGCGGCCGAACGTTATGGCGTCACCCCCGACATGATCACCTTCGCCAAGGGGATCACCTCGGGCAGCGTGCCCATGGGCGGCGTGATCGTGCGCAAGGGGATTTACGACGCCTTCATGCGCGGGCCCATGCACGTGGCCGAGCTGTTTCACGGCTACACCTATTCGGCGCATCCGCTCGCCTGCGCGGCGGGGCTCGCGACGCTCGACCTCTATCGCGAGGAAAACTTGTTCGAGCGGGCGCGCAAGCTCGAGCCGGTCTGGTCTGAGGCGGCGATGTCGCTCAAAGGCCTTCCCAACGTGCTCGACATCCGTTGTGTCGGGCTCACCGCCGGCATCGACCTCGCCTCGCGGCCGGGCGAGGTCGGCAAGCGTGCCTACGACGCCATGGATAAAGCCTTCCACGAGCACGAGCTGGTGATCCGCGCGGCTGGCGAAACCCTCATTCTGACCCCGCCGCTGATCATGAGCGAGCGCGACATCGACGAGATGTTCGCCAAGACCGCGCGCGTGATCAAAGCGGTCGCGTAGGCATGTTCATCGCCCGGCGAAGGCGGGCTGCGGTCACCCGCCGCGAAGCGCGGCTACGCGCTTGCGCCGCTTCTCCAGTCCTCGTCGGTCTCGGCGACGACATAGCTTGGGCGCCGTCGCGTTTCGAGCAGGATGCGCCCCACATATTCGCCGATGATACCCAGCACCAGCAGCTGGGTAGCGCCCAGGATAGCGATTGCCGCCATGATCGACGACCAGCCGGCGACAGTGCGTTGGATGAAGATGAAGCTAACGATCGAGTAGACGAGCAAGGCTCCGCCCAAAGCCGCAAAACCTAGCGCGAGCCAGACCGCGAATCGCAGCGGACGAACGCTGTGCGCCGATATGCCGATGACGGCCAGCTCCACCATGCGTCGGAGCGTGTATTTGCCGTCGCCGCCGCGCCGGGCACCGCGCGAGAAAGGGATCGTTGTCATCGGGAATCCGAGCCAGCGCACCAGCCCGCGCAGAAAGATGTCGCGGTCCTCGATGGCGTTGATGCGGTCGACGACAAGACGATCGAGCAGCATGTAATCCGAGCTGCCGAGCCCGATGCGCACGTCGCCAATGCCGTCGAGCAGACGGTAGAAAAGCCGAGAGGTCACTCGTTTGACCAGGGACACCCGCGCGGCGTCATCGCGACGGGTCGCCACCACCTTGGCACCTGCGCGCCATGCGGCGACGAGCTTGGGGATGAGCTCCGGCGGATGCTCGAAATCGGCGTCCATGATGATGACGGCGCGCCCGCGGGCATGACACAATCCCGCACGCAGCGCCGCCTGATGGCCGAAATTGCGAGTAAACGAGATATACCGTACGGCCGCGTCCTGAGCCGCGGCAGCCCGAAGCTCGGCCAGCGTCCCGTCGCGACTGCCGTCGTCGACGAAGATAATCTCGGCTTCGCCAAGCGGAGCTAGAATTTCCTTCAACACTGCGCACATGGGCGCAACATTGGCAGCCTCGTCGTACGCGGGCAGCACGATCGAAAGGCTGACAGTCGGCGCCGTCATCATCGACATCTCGCGCGGGCAGTCAGTCATTGACATCGCCCGGCCGGTCACTCATCGTTTCAAGCGGCGGGCACGTCCGTCGCAGCGGCCGATGTCGGCCTCCGTGCAAATTTTCGCTGATCAAGACTCCCGCTTCAATGGCGGATCTTAGCACCCCGAGCGAGGCCGGGCGGTCGGGCGGCGGGTTTGCGGCGGTTACCGCATTCGCGCGTCGCGAACCCGGCAAGGTCTTGGCGACGGTCCTGGGCATCCACCTTGTGACGTGGACCCTGTTGCCGATCTTGCTCAGCCCCAATCTGCAGCTCGACCTCGTCGAGGACTTGGCGCTCGGCAAGGAGTGGCAGCTCGGGTACTGGAAAAACCCCTCGTTGCCGTGGTGGGCAGCCGATCTGGCTTTTCGCCTCACCGGCCAGGTGGACTCGGTCTATCTGCTGGGACCCCTCGCTGCGGTCCTCTGCTTCTATGCTGTCTGGCTCCTCGGCCGGGACATCCTCGGTCCTTTTCAGGCGCTCGTCGCGGTTTTGATCCTGCAGGGAATTCATTTCTACAATTACTCGATCGTGAAGTTTGCTCACGATCAGATGCAGCTCCCGTTCTGGGCATTTACCGGGCTATTTTTCTATCGTGCGCTCGTTCATGCGCGCACAACCGACTGGGTTCTGGCCGGTATTTTTCTCGGCGGGGCCTTCTGGTCGAAATATGCTGCAATACCGCTTGCAGTGACGCTCGCCCTGTTCCTGCTTTTCGATCCGTTCGCCCGCCGCGCTTGGCGCACGGCCGGGCCGATTGCGATGGCGGTCGCATTCGCGATTGTGATCGCACCGAATGTCTGGTGGCTCATCGCCAACGATTTCCTCCCTCTCCATTACGTGAATGCGCGTGCCAAGGCAGCGACGCATTGGTACCTTTACCTCGCTTATCCGCTCGCATGGACCGGCAACCAGTTGTTCTTCCTCCTGCCTGCGGTCGGCCTTTTAGCGTTGCTCTACGTCCGCCGGCATGGAATCCCGCTGGCGGGGACGGAGCAGGCGGCATTCCAGCGCCGCTACCTTGCCGCGCTTGCGCTTGGGCCCTTTGCAGTGACTACCGCGGTCGCCGCGGTGCTGGGGCGATTGCCGGTGTCGATGTGGGGCTATCCGATGTGGTCGTTTGCGCCACTCGCGGTGCTGGTGTGGCTTGGGCCGGTGCAAGATGCGTCGCGGCTCGTGGCATTTGCGAAGGCGGTCGCAGCGCTCCTGTTGGGGTGGCCGCTGATCTATGCGGCGATCGAGCTGTTCGAGCCGTTGCTGCGCGATCGCGCCAGGGCCGACCAGTTTCCGGGCACGGAGGTTGCGACGCGCATCACGCGCGCATGGCGCGACGCATTCGGTGAGCCGCTCAGCTATGTGTGCGGCTCGGAATTCTTCAGCAACAATATCGCCGTCTATTCGCCAGACCGGCCCCGCGTTTTGGTGCAGTGCGACCCCAAGCGTGCACCTTGGATCGAAATGGGCGATCTGCGCCACAAGGGGATCGTGGTGGCGTGGGATGCGACACTCGTGAGTCAGTCCGATCTTGACCGGTGGCGCGCGGCAGTTGGCGAGTTTGCGATGCAGCCGACCTTGATGCTGGCGCGGCAGACGGCGTTTCCGGAGAGCTGGCATGCGGTGCCGCCGGTCTGGGTGTTCTACGGGTTTGTGCCGCCGCGCCCGTGACGGCACCCCAAACGCCTGGGCTTCCGTCGAGCGTCACGGCGTCGTGCCCGACATGATCGCTTTCAAGGGCGAGACCCTCGTGCTCACCCCGCCGCTGATCATGAGCGAGCGCGATATCGACGAGATGTTTGCCAAAACCGCGCGCGTGATCAAAGCGGTCGTGTAGGCATCTTCATCGCCCTGCGAACGCGGGTTGCGGCCGCAGGATCGCCCAGCCGACGATGAGCACGCCATCGCCGCGGCGGAACGGTAGCGTGAACGGCGGCTGAATCTGGGCCTCGCCCGCAACCGCGCGCAGGCCGACCGGCATCACGGTCGGATCAAAGCCCCCCTCCTTCAACCGGTCGACATCCTCCGCGGTGGCGCTGCCGGTCCACACCACCACCGCGCCCTTGCTGCGCAGGTCGCCAATATCGATCCAGGGCGCGCGGCGCCAATCGCCATCGATCAGCACCCGCGGCTGCTCCCGCGCGTAGTGCGCGACGTTGCCGCCGTCCCACATGGTGCCGATGACGTAGGTCAGCGGCCGGCCCGTGGCGGCGCGAAAGCGGCGCGCAAGTTCATCGGCAAGCCGATCGCCGGGATAGAACACGGCGCGATAGCGGTGATCGATCGCAGGCAGCACCGAATAGCTCGCGGCAAAGACGATCGCGAACAGCGCGAACACGCCCGCCCACACCCCCGCAATGCGCCGCAGCCGTGTGGGCTCGATCGCGGTGCGCGCGGAGAGCACGATCCAAAGCCCGAGAAAGAGCCACAGCGGATAGCCCCACATCGCGATGGCGCCGCGTCCGGTGAGCGCCGAGAGAGCGACCGTGGTCGCCGCCGGGCCGAAGGCCAACAGCGTGACGATGCGGCGGTCGAAGGCATCCGCCTTCGCTGCAACGGGCAGCGCGGCGTTGTCGGCCGCCTTGGGCCGCGGCCAAACCACGGCGGCAGCGATCATGAGGGCCGGCAGCAGAAACGCCAATTGACCGAGCACAAACATCAACGGATGTAGGACGTGATCGAACAGGCCGCGCGACGGTGCCGAGCGTGCGCTCGCATAAGCAAAGGGAAGAAAATCGGTGCGCACCAGCCAGACGAGATGCGGCACCATGATCAGGAGCGCGACGGCGAGCGCGACGAAGGGCCCGGGCGTGGCGAGCGCGGGACGCGCATCGCGGTCGAACAGCAGAAACAATGCGAGCGGCGCCGCCAGCACCACCACGAAATATTTCGCCCACAACGCGAGCCCGACGGTGAT
This sequence comes from uncultured Alphaproteobacteria bacterium, assembly GCA_965652015.1. Lineage (GTDB taxonomy): Bacteria > Pseudomonadota > Alphaproteobacteria > Rhizobiales > Xanthobacteraceae > VAZQ01. The sequence continues at coordinate 4,389 of CBFGVM010000151.1, read as the reverse complement.
GCCGAGGAGCAGCCAGTGAACCATGCGGCCGCGCCGCAACGCGGCGTGAAAGGCGTAACCGGCGAACGCCCATAACGGCAATTGGATCACGTCATGATTGAATTTGGCGGCGGTGAAATGGAAGTAGTGCATCCCGTCGAGAACGAGCACGGCGACCAGCGCGCCGACGGCGCCGACCAGCTCGCGCGCCGTCAGCCAAACCGCGACAAAGCCTAACGCCACCGCGATCTGCGCCAGCGCGTAGTAGGCCACATCGATGCCGATCGCGCGGTGGACGACCTCGACCAGCCACCACGGCAGCGGTGGCAATTTGTCATAGCCGAGCTGCCACTCGCGGCCATAGGTGAGCGCTTCGATCAAGTCGAGCGGTAGATTGGGATAAAGCAGCGCCGGCAGCGCGGTCCAGAGCACAACGTGCAGCGCGAGGAACACGGCAAACGCTGCCTGCGGACGACGCTCGATGATGGCGATCAATCTGGACATCGACTGCGGCAGGTGCCCTCGCACGCGATTGCCCGATGGCTTATAGCGGCTGCAGGTGCGATAGGGCAAAGCGGCCGGATGCGGTTGACATCGAGCGACCGACAGCGGAAGACGGGGAAGCGGAACGACGCGGTCCACCGCCAGCCTCTGTTCCTTTTGACTCGTCCGCGGTCGTCCGCTGTTCCGCCCACGCAACATGTCGGTTTTGCTCCCCCCATTCACCACTCATTTCGCGACGCTCGCCGGCGACTACGACGTGGTGCTCAGCGACGTCTGGGGCGTCGTGCACAATGGTGCCGTCGCCTCGGCCGAGGCCTGCGATGCGCTCACACAGTTTCGAAAACGCGGTGGCACCGTCGTCCTGATCACCAATGCGCCGCGGCCGGGCGCGGCGGTGGCACGGCTGACGCTCGATCGGCTGGCCGTGCCACGTGCCGCCTACGACGGCATCGTGAGTTCGGGTGACGTCACGCACGCGCTGATCGCGGCGCGAGCGGGAGCGCGCGTGTTTCACATCGGGCCCGAGCGGGATCTGGGCCTGTTCGATGGGCTCGACGCGCCGCTAGCACCGTTGGAGCGCGCCGACTACGCAGTCTGTTCGGGGCTTGTCGATGATACCGTCGAGACGCCGCAGGACTACCAGGACCTGATCGCGCGCATGCGCGAGCGCGCGCTCCTGATGATCTGCGCCAACCCTGACGTGGTGGTCGAGCGCGGCGACAAGCTCGTCTATTGCGCGGGCGCGATCGCCGATCTCTATGCCGCCGCCGGCGGCGAGGTCATCTATGCCGGCAAGCCCTATCGTCCGATCTACGACCAGGCGCTCGCCCTGGTCGTAGGCGTGCGCGCGGAACGGGTCGCGCACCACCGCGTGCTGGCGATCGGCGATTCGGTGCGCACCGACCTCAAGGGCGCGGCGGCCTTCGGCATCGACTGCTTGTTCGTGACCGCGGGCATCCACGCCGAGGAACTCGGCGGCCGCAGCGACCCGAATCCGGCCGCGCTGTCGGGCATTTTCGCCGCAGCCGGCATCGCGCCAAAGGCAGTGATGCACCGGCTAACCTGGTGACCCGCCGGACCGGCTCTGAGCTTGCTTGAACAAGCGCAGCAGCCTTGCAATGACAGGCGCGACCTCGTGATCAATTCCGACGATGCAAGGCCCGCAGCAGCCGCCATGAACAACCAGCCGCCAAAGCCATTCGTCGTGGTGCGGGGCGAAGCGTCCGCGGAGCACGCTCTCGACGGCGCGGTCGTCGCGATCGGCAATTTCGACGGCGTGCACCGCGGCCATCGCGCGGTGATCGCGGCGGCGCTGGCGCGCGCCAAGGCGCTGTCCCGGCCGGCCGCCGCGCTTACCTTCGAGCCACATCCGCGCCGGTTTTTTCGCCCCAACGAGCCGCTGTTCCGCCTCACCGACGAGCGCGCGAAGCTGCGGCTATTGGCGGCGACCGGGCTCAGCGGCGCGATCGTACTGCGCTTCGACGCCGCGCTCGCAAGCCTCTCCGCGCACGACTTCATTACGCGGATTCTTCTCGCCCGCTTCGCCGTCGCCGGCGTCGCGATCGGCTTCGATTTTCATTTCGGCCTCAATCGCGCGGGCTCCCCCGACTATCTCGCGGCGCAGGGGGCAAAGCTCGGCTTTGCGGTCGATATCGTGCCGCGGTTCGAGGACGCTGGACGGCCGGTGCGCTCCGGCCCGATCCGCGCGGCGCTCGCCGCCGGACGCATTGCGGAAGCAAACGCGCTGCTTGGCTATCCCTGGTTCGTCAGCGCGAAGGTGATCCACGGCGACAAGCGCGGCCGCGAGCTCGGCTATCCCACCGCCAATATGCGTCTCGACCCGGACTGCGGCCTCGAGCACGGCATCTACGCCGTGCGCGTGGGCGTGGGCGAACGCCGCTACGACGGCGTCGCAAGCTTCGGACGCCGGCCGATGTTCGACCAGGGCACCGTGCTGCTTGAAGTCTTCCTGTTCGATTTCGCTGGCGATCTCTACGGCGAGACGATCGACGTTGCCTTCCTCCAATGGATCAGGCCGGAGCGCACGTTCGACAGTGTCGATGACCTTGTGCGGCGGATGAACGAGGACGCAAAGCTCGCACGCGCCGCGCTGGCCGCCGCGCCCGACGCCTTTCCAAGGCTCGGACAAATCTCGCTTTAGTCTTCGGCCTCCGCCTCGTCGCCACCGGCATCAGCCTTCTCGCGCCCGGACCACTCTCTGGTCACGCCGGCGGCGAGGATGGCGAGCGCGGCGAGAGAAGCAAGACGGCGCCAGCCGATTGTCTGTCCGATCTGCGCCGCCACTGCCAGATATTTCGGATCAAACCAGTTGCTGCTGCGGGCCGCGAGCTCGAGGCGGGCGCGCTCCATATTACGGCGACGGGTCAGCAGGCAAGTCACCAGCCCAATCAGCGCGATCAGTGCGAACGCGCCACCCATGATCAGGCCGGCGATGAACCCGTCATAGATGTCCGCGAGCCAGATGAAGAGCGCGACCAGGAGAAAGATCGCCGCGCCGACAGCGGCCACTGCGGCGATGATCGCCCAGATCAGGACCGCTGCGCTCAGCCCGGTGCCACTCTGGGCTTTCAGCACGAAGTACCGCAGCCAGCCGCTCATGCGTTCCACTCATCGACGCCGGAAACGGCGTGGCACCATCAACGGCTGCGCCAAATTACCTTCGCCACATCGCGCCGAACAGGAATCCGATGCCGAGCGCAACGGCGAGCGTCGTGTAGGGCCGCGTCCTGAGCGACTCGTCGATGGCGTCGACCACCTTGTCGCTGACCTCTTGCACGGCGTCGACGGCTTCTTGCCCCTTGGCACTGACATCCGAAACCACACCTTCGACGTTGGACTTCGCGCGCGCCCACGCCGCGTTGCCCTTGGCCGAGAAAATGTCGGTGATCTGCGATGCAAGCCGCGTGACGTCGTCTCGCAGCGCTTGCAGATCGGCCTGGATGTCGCCGCTCGCGGCGGAAGCGGCCTTACCGCTCTCCCGCGCCGCGTCTTTGGCGTCTCGCGCGGTGTCCCGAATCGTGTCCCTGATCGTGCCGGATGTATTGGACATTTACTTGCTCCACTCTGACCCAAGAAATATTCGCCGTGGCGCCAACCGGGTGCAAGGGGAAAAGTTCCCCGCCGGCGGCGCGCACGCGCGTTTGTCAGTTCGGCAGTTTACTCTCGTCCGGCGGAAATAGGTGCGTCATCGTGACCAGCATGACGATTGTCAGCGGCACGGCGAGAAAGGCTCCGATGGGGCCCCACAGCCAGGCCCAGAAGGCGATGGCCAACAGAACCACGAGCGGATTGAGCGTGAGCCGGTGGCCCAGCACGGCCGGTGTGATGAACTGGCCTTCGATGGTTGCCAGGGCGAGGAAGGCCGCCGGCGGCATCAGCGCGTAGCCGAGAGAGGGGAAAGTCACGAGCCCGAGTCCAAGAAGGATAACGGTCGTACAGCCGGGACCGATATACGGCATGTAATTGAGCACCATCGCCACCAACCCCAAGATGAGCGGGCTCGGCAAGCCGAACAGCCACGCGCCGATGGCCACCAGCACGCCCAGGCAGAGGTTGATCATCGTGACGACGGCGACGTAAGAGGCAAGATGTTCCTCGATATCGTTGCTGATGCGGATGAAGCGAAGCTTGGCGTCGCGGGCGGTGAAGAACGACACCACGTATCTGCGAAAATCCATTTGTGTGGCGAGAAAGAAGATCAAGGTCACAAAGAACAGGGTGATCTGAACCACCGCGGGAGTGACGAATTCAACGACCGGACTGAGCATGCCTAATTGCGATTGCTCGACCGCGACGGCGTTTCCGGTCGATGGCAACAGTACTTCCTGTAGCTCGCGCAACGCCGCCAATGGGCGATCCAGCACGTAAAGCTTCTGCTTGATCGCC
>CBFGVM010000150.1:0-9452 GCA_965652015.1 uncultured Alphaproteobacteria bacterium | reverse complement strand
CTCATCCATTTCCTCGAGCGTCGCCCCCTGGGGGGACTTGCCGCGATCCGCGAGCGCGCGTTCGATCGCCGCAAAACGGCGCGCGAATTTATGATTGGTGGCGCGCAGCATGGCTTCCGGATCGGCACCGAGGTGGCGCGCAAGGTTGACCACCGCGAACAGGAGATCGCCAACCTCCGCCGCGGCCGTCGCGCGATCGCCTGCGGCCAGCTCGCGCTCGATCTCGTCCGCCTCTTCGCGGATCTTGGCGAGCACCGCGCCGGGATCGTTCCAATCGAAGCCGACTTTGCCGGCCTTAGCCTGTAGTTTCAGCGCGCGGGTGAGGGCAGGGAGCGCGACCGCAACGCCGGCGAGGGCACTCTCCTCGCCGTCCGGCTTGCCGGCCTTTTCGGCCCGCTCCGCCGTCTTGATGCGTTCCCACAGACCCTCGACCGCCTTGGGCGTGAGGTCTCGCATCTCGCCGAACACATGTGGATGGCGCCGCACGAGCTTTGCGGTGAGACGTTCGACCACGTCGGCAAAATCGAAAGCGCCTTGCTCCTGCGCCATGCGGGAGTGGAAGACGACCTGGAGCAGAAGATCGCCTAGTTCATCACGCAAATCGTCGAGGTCGCCGCGCGCAATGGCATCGGCGACCTCGTAAGCCTCCTCGATCGTATAAGGAGCAATGGTCTCGAATGTCTGTTCGAGGTCCCACGGGCAGCCGCTGCCCGGCGTGCGCAGCGCTGCCATGATTTCGAGCAGCCGGGCGATGTCGCGCGAAGGATCCATCGCAAGATCGAGGAGGGAAGGGCGAGACGACGACGCGGACCATACAATGCCTGCCGCTGCCTGTCTCGCCTGCTCCCGCGGCCCTCGTGAGACGCCGACCGCGACACCGCCAACAGCGGACGGCGCCTAATGGCCGGTCCGTTCCCCTTGACGGCTCGCCTCGAATAGGAACCAGCAGCGCTTTTCCGCTTCGTCGATGAAGACTTCGAGGAAGCTTGCCGTCGCCACGTCTTCGTGCTCGTCGGCGACTTCGTGCGCCTTGCGCATGTGCTGGATCTGAGCCTTGTTGTCGCTCATCAACTCGAGCAGCATGTCGATCGCAGGCACGTAGCTCTTGTCGTTGTCCTTGACCCGTTGCAGCTTGGCGATATGCCCGATCGAGCGAATGGTGGTGCCGCCGATCCTGCGCACCCGTTCGGCCAGAATGTCGATGCTGTTTTCCAACTGGCCGGCCTGCTCGTCGAGCAGAAGGTGGTAGTCGCGGAAATGCGGTCCGCTCACGTGCCAATGAAAATTCTTGGTCTTCAGATAAAGCGCGAACGTATCGGCAAGGAGCGCATTGAGCGCGGCCGATATTTCGCGGACGGCGTCGGGCGCAAGGTCGGTCGGCGTATCGAGCCGTGCCGGGGCGGTGCGTGTTTCGAGTTTTCTGATCTTGGTGCTCACGGGGCTACCTCGTTTCTTGGGAGGGAATGCATACTAACGCGCAAGGGCGGCGAGGTGCCCTCGTTATTTCAACAGGTACAGATACGCGTCACATGCGAAGTTCCTGGCGACAGGGCGATTCGCATAAGAGATATTATGGAACATCAGCGGGTGGTTGAACTTCGCCCGGTAAACAGCTGATCGGGCAGGCATAATCCGGACAGCCACGCGCGAACGCGCCAAAGAGCAAGTCGCCCTTCGCTCTGCGTCAGCCGAGCGCGGCGTCGGGCATGAGGAGCTTCAGGCCATCGAAGGCGGGCTCGACATGCGGCGGCAGCTTGCTGCGCAATTCGTCGTAATCGAGATCAGAATGCAGATTGGTCAGGATCGCGCGGGCGGGCTTGATGCGGGCGATCCAACCAAGCGCGTCATCGACGCTGAAATGGCTCGGGTGCGGCCGGTAGCGCAGCGCGTCCACAATCCAGACCTCGGTACCGGCAAGCGCAGCGATGCTGGCCTCTGGCAGCCCATTGAGGTCGCAGGAATAGGCGAGCCGCCCGAAACGGAATCCCAGCGAAGGAATATCGCCATGCTCCTGCAGGACCGGTAACGCGGTGATCGGGCCGCCCTCTCCGTCAACGGTGATGGATTGGCCGGCCTGCAGACGGTGCTCGGTCACGATCGGCGGGTATTCGCTGCCCACGGGCGCCTCGAAGCAATAGCCGAAGCGCGCGCGCAGTGCCTTCGATGTGGCCTCGTCCAAATAGACGTCGACCCGCCGGCGGCGGTGGATGAAGAGCCCACGCAGGTCATCGATGCCGTGGGTGTGGTCGGCGTGCTCGTGCGTGAAGAGCACGGCATCGACCCAGTCCACCTCGGCCTCGAGGAGCTGCTCGCGCAGGTCGGGAGAGGTATCGACCAACACCCGGGTGACGCCGGCCCCGTTGCGGCGCTCAACCAAGAGCGACGTGCGCCGCCGGCGATTTTTGGGATTGCTCGGATCGCAGACGCCCCAGCCGAGTGCCGGCCGCGGCACGCCGCCCGAGGAGCCCGAGCCGAGGATCGTGAAGCTCGCCGTCATGGCGCCATCATGCGCTCAAGCTTACGCAGACCGCCTGAGCGGGTCCGTGCCGGCCGCCTGGGGCGGAACTTTGCGGAACAGGCGAAAAAAGTTCTCGCTCGTCTGCCGGGCAATAGCCTCCGGCGAGACGTCGCGGACTTCGGCCAGGACTCTGGCGGTCTCGGCCACATAGGCCGGCTCATTGCGCTTTCCCCGGTAGCGACCCGGGGCGAGATAGGGCGCATCCGTCTCGATGAGGATGCGATCCGCCGGCAGGCTTTGCGCGATGGCGCGCAGTTCATCCGACTTCTTGAAAGTTATGATCCCGGTAAACGAGACGAAGAGACCGAGCGCAATCGCACGGTGTGCGAGATCACGGCCGCCGGTAAAGCAATGCAGGACGGCGGGGAAGGCGCCCCTCCCCGTTTCTTCCTCCAATATTCGCGCCATGTCCTCGTCGGCCTCGCGCGAATGAATGACGAGGGGCAGCCCGGTTGCGCGGGCGACAGCGATGTGATTGCGGAAGCCTTGTTCCTGCGCCGCGCGCGGGCTGCGTTGATAGTGATAATCGAGCCCGGCTTCTCCAATTGCGACCACTTTGGGATGACGCGTTCGGTCGATCAGTTCGTCGACGGCGATGTCGAGCTCCTCGTGCGCGTAATGGGGATGCGTCCCGAGCGAGCAATAGACGTCCGGAAACCGCTCGGCGATGCCGAGTACCTCGGCATGTCGTTTGACTCGCGTTGAGATGGTCACGATGCGCGCAATGCCGGCTGCTCGCGCGCGTGCGACCACGGCGTCGAGCTCGTCGGCAAAGTCGGGAAAATCGAGATGGCAGTGGCTGTCGATCAGCATCGGCTCTGCGCGCTAGCTTCGCTCTCAACGTAACGCGGGAAGACCGGGCTTGGCGCCGGCAGCGCCGTCTCGGCGGCGATCCGGCGCGACGCGCCGAGCGCGTCGAACTGTCGTTCGCCGGGCGGGACGGCGAGCAGATCGAGCAGTTTGGCGGCGGACGCCGGCATGAATGGCTGCGCCAGGATCGCCACCTGGCGGATCACCTCGGCGGTGACGTAGAGCACGGTTCCCTGCCGCGTCGGGTCGGTCTTGGCGAGCGCCCAAGGCGCCTCGCCGGCAAAATACCGGTTGGCTTCGGCGACCACTGCCCACACCGCATTGAGCACCTGGTGCAGCTGCTGCGCCTTCATCGCTTCGCGCGCCCTGGCGATCATACCGTCGGCCATGGCCAGCATCGCCTTGTCGGCCTCGGAGTATGCGCCTGGCTTCGGCAGCACGCCGTCACGCTGACGGGCGATCATGGTCAGAGAGCGCTGCGCCAGGTTGCCGAGGTCGTTGGCGAGATCGGCGTTGATGCGGTTGACGATCGCCTCCACGCTGTAATTGCCGTCCTGGCCGAACGGCACTTCGCGCAGGAAGAAATAACGCACCTGGTCGACGCCAAAGGCGTCCACCAGCGCGAACGGATCGACAACGTTGCCGACCGACTTCGACATCTTCTCGCCGCGGTTGAAGAGAAACCCGTGCGAGAAGATGCGGCGCGGCACCTCGACCCCGGCCGACATCAGGAACGCGGGCCAATAGACCGCGTGAAAGCGCACGATATCTTTTCCGATCACGTGCAAATCGGCCGGCCAGTAGCGGCGGAACTTGGGGCTATCCACATCAGGGTACCCGACGGCGGTAATGTAGTTCGTGAGCGCGTCGACCCACACATACATGACGTGTCTGGAATTGCCGGGAACCTTGACGCCCCAGTCGAATGTCGTGCGCGAGATCGAGAGGTCCTGCAGGCCGCCCTTGACGAAAGCGACGACTTCATTGAGCCGCTCCTTCGGCAGCACGTAATCGGGGTGTCGGGCGTAGAGATCGAGCAGCTTCTGCTGGTAGGCGGAAAGCTTGAAGAAATAGCTCTCCTCCTCGACCCATTCGACCGGCGTGCCCTGCGGACCGACGCGCTCGCCCTGCTGGTTGAGCTTGGTCTCGTCTTCATCGTAATAGGCTTCATCACGCACCGAGTACCAGCCCGAATATTTGCCGAGATAGACATCCCCCGCAGCTTGCATGCGCTGCCAGATCCCGATCGACGCGCGGTGGTGGCGCGCTTCGGTGGTGCGGATAAATTCGTCGTTCGAGCAGTTGAGCCGCTCCACCATTGCCTTGAAGCGCGGCACGTTGCGTTCGACCAGCTGCTGTGGGGTGAGCTTCTCCTTCGCCGCGGTCTGCAACATTTTGATGCCGTGCTCATCGGTGCCGGTGAGGAAGAGCACGTCGTAGCCGTCGAGCCGCATGAAACGCGCGATCGCATCCGTGGCGATCGCCTCATAGGCGTGGCCGATATGCGGAGGGCCATTGGGATAAGCGATGGCGGTGGTGAGATAGTAGCGGGGCTTGTCAGCCATCGGTCGGTTCCGTTGAGCGCTTTTCGGAATTGACCGAAAAGGCCGGGACATGGGCTACGCCGACAATGTCGGCGGACAGCCCGACCCGGCCGTGACGCTTCGTCGCTTAGGTATCAACCGCGCGATGCCTCGGCAAGCCAGCCGAACACGTTGAAAACCAGCGGCTTGCGGTCGAGATTGAACTCTTCGACGTCGCGCGCAGCAGCATTGACCTTCTCCCAGGCCTCGGCCAATCGGGCTAGACGCGCGGGGACTTGCTCGGTCGCCGTCAGGCGGGCGCCGAGCCACGCATTCACGGTGTCGACAAAGGTGGCCAGCGGTGCCGGATCAACGCCGTAGAGGCGGTCGCCGAGCGCGTGGAGCGCGCCGGGATCGACGCCGGGCAAACGGTCGAGCAAGGCCATGGTGCGATTGCGCAGCTCGAGCGCCTCACCCTCGAGCAAGGCCAGCGCGCGTCCCACGCTGCCGTCCGCGGCCACACTTGCGGCCACGGTCTCGGAGGCATCCGGGCGGCCTCCGACGGCAGCGGCAACGGCGCGCGCCACGTCGGCCGCATCCAGTGGCCGCAACGCCAGCACGCGGCACCGCGAGCGCATGGTTGGCAGAAGCCGCGCGGCCGAGCGGCTCACCAACAGCAACGCGGCGCGCCGGGGCGGCTCTTCCAGGATTTTGAGCAGCGCATTCGCGCCCGATGGGTTGAGTTCATCGACCGCGTCGACGATGGCAATCCGCCATCCCCCCTCCCCGGCCGTTGAGCCGAAGAACGCGACGGTCCGTCGTACGTCATCAACCTGAATGTCCTGGCGCAGCTTGCCGGTTTTTTCGTTGATCGTGCGTTCCAACACCAGAAGATCAGGCTGCGCCTGTGCAGCGATGCGCCGCGCGACCGGATGCTCGGCATCGACGCGCAACGATTTCGCGCTCTGCACCGCGGGCGCGCCTGGATCGGGATGGGCGAGCATGAAGCGGGCCATGCGATAGGCAAGCGTCGCCTTGCCGATTCCGGCAGGACCGGCAATCAGCCAAGCATGTGGGAAACGCAAGCTGCGGTAAGCGGCGAGCAGCGTCTGTTCCGCCTCGGCGTGACCGTAGAGGACGATCGTCTCGCGCGGTGACGGCGGCTCGGTGCCGTCTTGGTCGTTGCTCACGATACCGCGCCTGCGGGCACACTCAACGCGCGTGCCGGTTCGAGCCGTTCGGTCACGATCTTCCAGATGCGGTCAGCAACGGCAGGCTTTGGTTCGGTGGCATCGATCGCGATGCAGCGGCCCGGTTCGGCAGCCACGAGCTGACGATAGGCCTCGCGCAAGGTCTCGTGGAAGGCCCGCGATTCCGCCTCGAACCGGTCGGCCGCCCGCTCTCCGCGCCGCTTGTTGGCGCGCGCAAGACCCACCTCCGCCGGTACGTCGAGGATCAACGTTAGGTCGGGTTTGAGGTCACCGACAGTTACCCGTTCAAGACCGCGAATGAAAAGCGGATCGAGATGACCGAGGATGCCCTGGTACACGCGGGTCGAGTCGATGAAGCGATCGCAGACCACCCAAATGCCCTGCGCCAGCGCCGGCTCGATCGTGTTGCGCACATGATCGCTGCGGGCAGCGGCGAACAGCAGTGCTTCCGCCTCCACGCCGAGCGGCTCGGCCACGCCCGAGAGCAGCACGTGCCGGATCGCTTCCGCGCCGGGGGAGCCGCCGGGTTCGCGCGTGAGCAGCACGTGGATGCCGGCCGCCGTGAGGCGATCGCCCAGTAGCATTGCATGGGTCGATTTACCCGTGCCCTCGCCGCCCTCGAAGGTGATGAATCGTCCGCGCATTTTTGCGATGACGGACGACAGAGGACGGACCCACCCGCTGTCTGTCGTACTCGTCTGTCCTCCGTCGTCCGGGCTCTATTTCCCGTTATAACCGCTTGAAGCCGGCACGGACCAGGCCGAGCACCAGTTCGGTCGCGGCGTCGAAGGCGCGTCGTGGCATGGAGCCGGCATCCACACTTTCCGCCGCGCGCAGCGGGACCTCGAGCACAACGGATTCGCCGCGCCACACCTTCAGCGTACCGATCTTCTGACCTTGCTGCACCGGCGCCGGCACCGGGCCGGAATAGACCACACGGGCGATGATCTTGTCGCGCGAACCGCGCGGCACCATCAATCGCACCTCTTTGCCCGCCGTGAGCGGCACGTTTCCCTTGGCACCGCCATAGACCTTGGCCTGCGCGATTTCCTGGCCATCGGCGAACAAGAGCCCGGATTGGAAACTGTGAAAACCCCAGTCCAGCATCTTCTTGGCCTCGTCGGCGCGCTCCTTTTCCGATCTCAGGCCGGTGACGACGACGATCAGGCGCAATCCGTTCTGCACCGCCGAGCCGACCAGGCCGTAGCCGGATTCCTTGATGAATCCGGTTTTGAGGCCATCCGCCCCGATATTCAACGTAAGCAAGGGATTGCGGTTGAATTGGCGGATCTTGTTCCAGGTGAATTCGCGCTCGCTGTAATATTTGTAGTAATCGGGATAGGTCTCGACGATGTGGCGCGCGAGCTTGGCAAGTTCGCGCGCGGTCATGAGCTGTCTCGGGTCGGGAAGCCCGGTCGAATTCCCGAACGTCGATTTGGTCAGGCCAAGCTCACGCGCCCGCTTGGTCATCAGCTCCGCGAAGGTGGATTCGTTGCCTGAAATGCCCTCGGCCAGCACGATGCAGGCGTCGTTGGCCGACTGGATGATCGCCCCGTGTAGAAGATCGTCCACCGCGACCTTGCTGTTGATCGGCATGAACATGCTCGACGTGCGCGACGGCGCGCCACCCCTGCGCCAAGCGTTGGTGCTGACGCGGAATTCGGTCGTCGGCGCGAGGCGGCCCTGCTTGATCTCGTTGAACACCACCTCTTGGGTCATCAATTTGGACATGCTGGCCGGCGGAATGAGATCATCGGCGCCTTTTTCGAACAGCACCGTGCCGCTCTCGGCCTCGATGAGGATCGCGTGCGGGGCCGCGGTCTGATAGCCATCGCTGGCCTTCGGTCCTGACACAGGATTGGGCGCGGCCGCGGCGGAGGCCAGCGCGCAAGCAACACTTGCGAGCACGGCCCATCTGGCGAAGGACCTGCGCGATACTTTAGCGACGACCCGAAGGTTCATGATTGTGGCAAGCCGTGCGTGGCCAATTTCCACGCTCCTCTGCCGCCCCGCATTTGCTTAGCAAGTCGGACCTCGGGGAATCAATGCTCTGTTGGGGCGGCGCGATGTCGCCAAATAACGCGTCAATAGAGGCCGCGGCCGCTCATCAAGTCGAGCGTTCCGGGCTCGTTGCGCGGCGCAAACGCGGCCGCGGGAGCCTCGGGCGGCGGAGCCGGCTCGACTGAAATTTCCGCAGCGGAGGCCGACCGCACCAACGATTTTGTATTCGGTCGGCTAGCCGTCTCGCCCGCGGACGAGATGACGCGGGATGATGCGCTGCTGAGCGCAAAGGAAGGAGCAGCCGGCGCATTCTTGGCGTCCTCGAGATTGGAAATGAATGGCTTCGCGGCTGCGACCATCACCTTCGAGGGGGCCGGTGCGGGCGAGCCGTCACGCAACGTCGCCATCAGCATCGTATCGTCGCTGCCCTGGATCGGTGCAGGTCCGACATATTCGACCCGCACGCGGGCAAGCCCTCTGCTGTAGAATTCGAGCGCTTTGGCTGTTCCGATCGAGAGATCGATGACGCGATTTCGATGATACGGGCCGCGATCGTTCACGCGCACGATGATGGAGCGGCCATTATCGAGATTGGTGACTCGCACATAGCTTGGCAGCGGCAGCGTGGTATGCGCGGCCGAGATGCTGTGCATGTCATAGATCTCGCCGTTGGCGGTGAGCCGTCCGTGGAAATCACGGCCGTACCAGGACGCAACGCCCTCGGCGCGGTAGGAGGGATTTTCGGCCGGCACGTAGGTGCGGCCGTTAATGCTGTAGGGCTTGCCGACACGGTAGGCGCCGCCGCCCTTGGGCACCGGCTCGCCCTCCTCGACCACGCGCGGGCTGTATTCCTTGCTGGAGAAGGGTCCCGAGCAGTGGGCGAGCAAAGTGCAACAGGCGGCCAGCGCGCCGAGGCGGGCGATGCCGCCGAAAGCTGAGAGCTGGCGCCCCATCCTATCCCCCCGCTCCGCGACCACCGTTTCAGCGCCCCGCCAACCTGCGGGCAGCGCCGCAGCACGAACGCGGATCGACCCGCGCCGAATCTATCGGCGCGATCGGTTCCCGACCTGCGCATATCGCCGTTTGATCACGGCAGGAATGGGGCTGCTTTGCGCCGCCCGTCAGCAAACAACGCTGTGTTGCGGACGGGCCAATCGAGGCGTCAGTCGGTGTCGCGGCCGATGAGCGCTGCGCGCATGGCATAGACCGCAATTCCCGCTATCAGGCCCGTGAGGAAGAGCCCCGAGATACCAACGCCGATCGCAAGTGCCCGCCCGAGCGCCTGTCGCGGCACGATATCGCCATAACCAATTGTGAGGCCGGTGACGAAGGTGAAGTAGATCGCGTCGCCGACAGACCAGCCCTCGAGCCAGCCAATCAGCAGGCCCA
>CBFGVM010000149.1:0-9459 GCA_965652015.1 uncultured Alphaproteobacteria bacterium | reverse complement strand
ATGCACTAGTAGATGGCGCAATTCGTGAGGAGCGCAGTGTGGAATGCATGCCGTGCAGCAAGCGTTCTTGAAATGATCCGCACGCGAAGGCTGGACGAAAGGAGGTGAGATGCTCGTTAGCGCGATGCATGCCGCGCATTCACGGCATCGCCGCCGCGTGCTCGCTGCCATTCTGGCGGCAATGGCATTCCCGCTTGGTTGCCCGCTCTCCCAGGCCGCCTATCCCGAACGCGTCATCACGCTCATCGTGCCATTCCCGGCCGGAGGCCCGACCGACATCATCGCCCGCATCGTTTCGGTCGGCTTGCACAAATCGCTCGGTCAGTCGGTGATCGTGGACAACCGGGGCGGCGGGGGCGGCAATCCCGGCATGGCCATCGCAGCGCGCGCACAGCCTGACGGCTACACGCTGCTGCTCACCTCGACCGCCATTGCCGTCAATCCCGCCCTCTACAAGAGCCTGCCCTACGATCCGCTGAAGGACTTTGCGCCGATCTGCGAATTGGTCAACGCGCCAAACGTGCTGTTCGTGCGCTCGGACTCCGGCATCAGGTCGCTTGCGGATCTGATCGCGCGCGCCAAAGCGGCGCCCGGTGCGCTCAATTATTCGAGCCCGGGGCCGGGCACGAAATCACATCTCGCGGCCGAACAGGTCAAGTTGCGCGCCGGCATCGATATGGTGCACATCCCCTACCGGGGCGGCGGTCCCGCGACCATGGCGGTGCTCGAAGGCACCGTGCAGGTCGGCTCGGTCGCGCTGGCGCCGGTCGAACCGCTGATCAAGGAAGGCAAGTTCACGGCGCTGGCGGTGACCGGAGCCGAGCGCTGGTTCTCGCTGCCGGACGTGCCGACCATGATCGAGGCCGGCTTCCCCGGCTTCGTCTCCGATACCTTCAACGCGCTGTTTGCGCCCGCAGGAACTCCGCCCGAAGTCATCGAACTGCTGTCGCGGGAGACGCGCGCGACGCTCAAGACGCCACAGGCACGCGAGCAAGCGCACCGCGCCGGTTATCAAATCGTCGGCGGGACGCCGGAAGAACTTGCGGCGCGGCTTGCGTCGGAAATTCCGACGGTCAAGGAACTGGTCGCGAGATTGGGAATCAAGGTGGAGGAGAAATGAGCATGCACCGCTTTGCATTGGCGACGTTGGTCTGCGCGACGATCCTGGCGCCGTCGCTGTCGCGGGCGCAAACCTATCCGAGCAAGCCGATCCATTTCGTCTTGCCTTACGTTCCAGGCGGCATCATCGACACCGCCGGCCGCCATCTTGCGCTGCGGCTAAGCGAAGGTCTGGGACAGTCGGTCGTGCCCGAGAACCGTCCGGGTGCCGGCGGCATGGTCGGCGCCGACGTAGTCGCGCGCGCGGCGCCGGACGGCTACACGATGCTGCTGACGGACCCCGCCCTCGTCACCAATCCGACGCTGCAAACGGATGCTCCTTACGATCTCAAGGCGCTGCAGGCGGTTTCCATCGTCGGCTCCTCGCCGGCGCTGATCGTTGCGTCGTTGACGCTGCCGGTAAATACGTTCGCCGAACTGATCGCGTATGCCAAAGCCAATCCCGGCAAGCTCAATTTCGCATCGGCCGGGGTCGGCACTGCGCCGCATCTCGCCGCTGAAATGATCAAGCTGCGCACCGGCATCGACATGACGCACGTGCCGTACCGCGGCATTGGCGCGGCGTATCCGGACGTCATGAGCGGCAAGGTGCAGCTCGCCTTCTCCAGCATCGCCGGCGCGGTGCCGTTCACGAACCGCGTGCGAGCGCTTGCGACGACGGGCGCGGTGCGCAGCCCGGTTCATCCCGACGTGCCCACGGTCGCGGAGTCCGGTCTGCCCGGCTTCGATGTCGACCTGTGGATCGCCGTTTACGCGCCCGCTGGGCTTCCGCCGGAGGTGCTGGGGAAGCTCAACCGCGAGATCAACAAGGCGCTCGAGCGTCCCGAGCTCAAGGCCGCCTTTGCTAAGATCGGGGTCACGCCACGCGGGACGACGCCTCAGGAGGCTGCGGCCTTCACCCGCTCGGAATTCGAGAAGTGGAAGAAAGTCATCGTCGAGGGCAAGATCAAACCGGAATAGCAGTGCTCAGCCCATTCCGGATGCGGATGTCGGCTCGATCTCGCACGTCAGGCGCACTTCGCCAGGCTGAGCATTGGGGTACTTGTCCTTCCCGAGATATTTCTTGGCGAGCGAATCGATGTGGGAAACGGCGCCGTCCTCGGTGACGCGCCGGACCCGGCCGCGAATCTGGACGTAGCGGTAGGGATTGTCGGGGTCGACGATCGCCAGCGCCACGGCGACACCTTTCTTCAAGTTGCGCGCCTTGACCCGGCCCCGCGCGGTGTTCACCCGAACGAGACCGTCGGTGTAATCGAACCATACCGGCGTCACCTGAGGCGATCCGTCCGGGTTGACCGTGGCCAGATTTGCAAACGCCTTCTTCTGCTGCAGCAGGTCGAGATATTTGTCAGGAACCATGACACGAGCCTCCTTGCGCAGCATAGCGCGATGCGCGCGAAAGCGCATCCTGCAAGCTAGGGTGCATACACACTAACGCGCCGACCGAATTCCCTTTTGGGCCTATTCAGTCCGACTTGACCGCCGCCGCCTTGATGATCGGCGTCCAACGCGCGATCTCATCCTTTAGCAGCGCGGCTAGCGCCTGCTGACCGCGCCGGGTCTGGTCCGGAATTTCGCTGCCCAGGTCGAGCAGGCGTTTCCGCGTCGTCTCATCATCAATCGCCCTCTCGAGCGCATCGCTGAGCTTGTCAAGGACCGGCTGGGGCGTTCCCTTGGGGGCAAACAAGGCGTTCCAGGCCGATGCCTGGAACTGCGGAAGTCCGGCCTCCTTCGACGTCGGCACGTCCGGCAGCGCCGCATTGCGACTGGAGGTTCCAATCGCATAGGCTTTGAAGGCGCCGCCGCGAACGTGCTGAACGACGTCGGGGGTGACATTGCACATGTAATCGACTTGGCCGGCGATCAGCGCGGTGATGGCGGGCGCGGCACCGTTGAAGGGCACCATGGTCGGCTTCACCCCGAGTATGGAGTTGAGCAGCAGGCACGTGAAATGCGTGATCGATCCCACCCCTGCATGCGCCATGTTGAGCGTCTCGGCATTCCCTTTCACGTAAGCTGCGAATTCCTTCAGGTCGTTCGGGGGGAAATCCTTTTTCGCCACGATCACGACGGGAAGGCCGGCGACCATGCCGACTGGCGCGAAATCGACTTGCGGGTTGTAAGCGAGGCTGGGATAGAGCGCCACGGCGGCCGCGTGCGTTCCCATATTGCCCAATTCGATGGTGTATCCATCGGGGCTTGCGCGCATCGCACGCGTGGAGCCGGTGGTGCCGCCCGCGCCGACGACGTTCTCGACAACGAACTGCTGGCCGAGCGTGCGCGACATGTGTTCGGCGAGGATGCGGGCAATAACGTCGGTCGTCCCGCCTGCAGAAAACGGCACGATGATCGTGACCGGCCGCGACGGATAGGCCTGCGCCTTGGCATGGTTCGCGGCGCTTATTGCAAAGGCAAAGGCGGCGGTTGCGAGAATAATGACACGTTTCGTCATCATGCTATTTCCCCCTCCGTCCCGGGCGCGCGGCTGCGATCCGAATGAAGAAGGGCCGCCCTTACGGGCAGCCCTTCCATTGTCGAGCCGTGATCCGGCTCATCCCGCAGAGCGCCGTTTAGGCGACGCGTCAATTCGCTGGGCCCCTCAAAGCGGGAAGGATCCAGCTCACGGATGCCGGTAATCGCGGCGATGGACAATGAGACACTGGATCACCTCCTTTCGGTTGTTGACGATGTCCGTAATCTACCCGGCCTTCACGCATTGTCAAAGCGAGGACATGCGACCACGATGGGCCTGCGCGATCGGCCAGCGTTCAAATCATAACTTCCGGAGGTTGACATGCGATTGCTGCGATCGAGGACGACTCTGGCCATGGCGCTCGCTTCGCTATCGTGGCTGGCGACCGCGCAGGCGCATGCGCAGGACTTTCCGTCCCGCGTCATCCGCGTGGTCGTGGCGTTTCCGCCGGGCGGTCCGACCGACTTCGTCGCACGTCTGCTTGCCGACAAGCTCAAACCGCAGCTCGGGCAAAACGTCATCGTCGAGAACAAGCCCGGCGCGAACGGCGCGATCGGTGCTGATTACGTCGCAAAAGGCGAGGCGGACGGCCATCTCCTGTTTCTCACCACGGTGGGCGCGGTCGCGATCACGCCGCATCTGAGCAAGCCGAACTACGACACGCTGCGCGATTTCGCGCCGATCACGCTGGTGATGCGTCCCACCACGATCCTGGTGGTCAAGCCTGAGACGCCGGTTAGTTCTGCCAAGGAGCTCGCCGCGCTTGCCAGGGAGAAGCCCGGATCGATTCCGTTCGCATCGACCGGCTCGGGCAGCACGCCCCATCTCGCGCTCGAGCTTTTTCAAGCTGCGGCGAACGTGAAATTCCTGCACGTGCCGTATCGCGGCGCCGCCCCCGCCTTGACCGATCTTCTCGGCGGCCAGGTCACGGCGCTGTTCGCCGATACTCCGGTTTTGCTGCCGCACATCCGCGGCGGCAAGCTCAGGCCGATCGGCGCGGCTTCCGCCAATCGCAATCCGCTGTTGCCGGACGTCGCCACGCTCGCGGAGCAGGGCTTCCCGGACACGGTTGCAGACAACTGGTATGGTCTCTTGGCGCCGGCCAAGACGCCGCCTGCGGTGGTGACGAAATTGCACGACGCGGTCGTTGCCGTGCTCGATGCGCCCGATGTTCGCGACAAGCTGCTTCAGTCGGGTGCCGTGCCGGCGCCGACCTCGAGCGCCGAATTCGGCAAAATCCTAAGCGATGAACTCGCCCGCTGGGGCCGCGTGGTGCGCGAGAAGAACATCAAGGAGGATTGAGTCTGCCGCAGACCGGGTAGCGCACTCGGTCTGCTTCCTCCCCCGCTTGCAACCGAACTCGGGTTTACCCGAGTTCGGTCACTATTAAGCGGCCGAAGTCGGATAAACCCGACTTCGGCTGGAGGGGTGGGAAGGGGGAGGGTGGAGAAAGCACGCGCTTTTGTTCTGTGTGCCCCCTCCCGCGCCTTCGGCGCGACCTCCCCCGCAAGCGGGGGAGCCTGCGGCACGCGTGTCGGTTGGATTTGTGCGATCGGAATTGTGGAGAACGGCATGAGGAAGACAGTCGCTTTTGTCGCCGGACTGATTGCAATTGCAGTTGCGCCGACCGCCGCCGCCGAGACGTTGAAGGTCGCCGTGGCGCAACCCGGTTTCTGGAACAGCACCTTCATCGACGTCGGCCTCAAGCAGGGCTACTTCAAGCAAGTCGGGCTCGACATCGAGATTCTCTATACCGAGGGTGGCGCCTCCACGCTCACGCCGGTGATCGCCGGCAGCATCGACATCGCGATGACCAACGGCATCCTCGGCGTGGTCGCCGCCTATGCCAAGGGCATGCCGGTCAAGATCATCAGCGCGGAGGCGACCGGCGCCGCCGAGGCGTTCTGGTATGCGCGGCCGGAGAGCGGCATCAGGCGGCTTGCCGACACCAACGGCAAGACGGTCGCGTATTCCTCGCCCGGGTCGTCGACCAACCTCATTCTGCTGCAGCTGGTGAGCCAGGCGAAGGTCGCGCCCAAGCTCGTCGCCACCGGCGGCGCGCCCGCGACGCTCACCCAGGTCATGTCCGGCCAGATCGACGTCGGCTGGTCGGTGCCGCCGTTCGTGCTGCAACAGCTCGCCGACGGCAAGCTCGTCATCATTGCGCGCGGCAGCGACGTGCCGGCGCTGGCGCAGCAGACGATTCGCGTCAACGTCGCCAATGCGAACGCGCTCAAGGAACGGCGCGATGCGTTCGTGCGTTTCATCCGGGCCCTAAGCCGGGCGATCGATTGGGCCTATTCCGATCCCGGTGCGATCGATCATTACGCCGGAATCGTGAAAGTGCCGCGTGCCTTGGCGCAGCAGACCCGGGACGAGTTCTTCCCGAAACAGGCCTTGCAGCTCGCCGAGGTGAAAGGGCTCGATGTGACGCTGAAACAGGCGCTGGAGTTCAAGTACATCACCTCGCCGATGAGCCTCGCTGAGGCGCAGGGCATGTTGGATATCCTCTATAAGCCGGATGCAAAATAGCGGGCCTCGCATGATGCGCGCGCTCGTCGTCAGCGCCGCTGTTGCACTGTCATCCAGCGCCGCGCTGGCCGCGGAATGGCCGAGCAAAGCGGTGCGAGTGGTCGTGCCGTTCGCGGCCGGTGGCGCGGCCGATACGATCGGCCGGCTCTATACCGACGCGCTCACGGCCGCCTTCGGCAAGCAGTTCTACATCGAGAACCGAGTCGGCGGCGGCGGGCTCGTCGGCACCGAGGCGGTTGCGCGGGCGGAGCCGGACGGCCTCACGCTGATGGTGTCCGGCATCCCCACGCACGTGCTCGGGCCGGCGATGAACAAGAACGTCGGCTTCGATCCGATGCGCGACTTCACCCACATCGCCTATTTCGGCGGCACGCCCAATGTGCTCGTTGCGCATCCCTCGCTCGGCGTGGCGTCGTATCGCGATTTTCTGGCGCTCGCGCGCGATGCGGGCGGCATCGAATACGTCTCGGCCGGCTTCGGCACGATGGGCAATTGGATCGCGGAGTTTCTCGCGGCCAAGGAAGGGATCAAGCTGGTGCACGTCGCTTATAAGGGCGGCGGGCAGGCGGTGGTCGATCTCGTTGCCGGTCACGTCAAGCTGGGCATGCTCACGTGGACGACCGTGGCCGAGCACGTCCGCGCCGGCAGGCTCACTGCTCTCGCCACCACCTCCGGGCAGCGGCTGGTCTACCGTGCGGATGTGCCGACGTTGCGCGAGCTCGGGCATGCCGAGTTCGTCGCCACCACCTGGTATTCGCTCTCGGGACCGGCCGGCCTTGCTCCCGGAATTGTCGAGAGCGCCAACCGCGAGGTGGTCAACTCACTGGAGAGCCCGCGGCTCAAGCGTCACATCGAGCAGGATGCGATCGAAACCAAAGCCATGAGCCCGGCCGAAGTCACCGGCTTCATGCAGAGCGAGATCGACCGCTGGACGCCGATCATCACGCGCCTTCTCGGCGCAAAGTAGCCCAGCGCAGGGGTCGCGGGGGCTAATGCCGACGCGCCTGCACGAGGTATCCGATGATGGTTTGCTCGCCTAGCTGCTTGCATGCCTCCAAGCGATGCAAACCTTCCACCAGCACGAAGCGTTCGCCATCCTGCCGGACCAGGATCGGGCTTTGCAGGCCGACCTGCAAAATACTCTCGGCGATCTCCTGCGCCTTCTTGGGATCGAGCGTCGCGCGGCGCTTCGCCGGCACGTAGATCTTCGCGATCGCGAACGTCTCGCGCTTCATCATGGACGGCGGCCTGCGTGTTGCGTTCCGCTACTCATTGCAGCTGATCCTTCACCTTCTCGATGCCGGCCATCACGCACGGCTCGTCCACGCCGGGCGAGCCGGAGAGGCCGACCCCGCCGATCACGTCGTTGCCGACCTTGATCGGCACACCGCCGCCGATGGCGATCACGTTGGGCAGCGTGGTCTGCTCGCGACGCACCGGCCGCGTCGCCATCTCTTTGATGAAGTTCTCGGTGGTCATCTTGAAGGTCATGGCGGTGTAGGCCTTGCGCCGCGCGTTCTCCATGGTGTGCGCGCTGGCATTATCGCCGCGCAGCGCAACCACGGTATTGCCGCCGCGATCGACTACGACGACGGAGGTGGCGTAGCCGCGGGCCTTGCAGTCCTCCAGCGCCGCTTGCGCGATCGTCAGCGCGATCGGATAGCTCAGCTCCTTGCGCTGGAGCAGCTGCGCGCTCGCCGGAGCGGCGACGGCACAGGCGAGAGCGACGAGCGCGAGGTGGGCTGTGGTCATGGCTCGATCCTCTTGGATGCAAACAGGCTTGTGCTCCGCCGCTAACAGCGCAAGCGGGAAGTCTATTCCATTTCGGATGACGTGTGTTCGCCGCTGTCGAGCGCGTCCGGTTGCGCGCACGGTCCGTGCCGCGCCTTTGCCCACCTACGAAAGAAATCGCCCGGCGCTGACGGTGCAGCGCCGGGCGGTCCTCTTGCTTGCGATCGCTCAGTGCGCCAGCGGATCCGGCCGCACCTGAATCTGTACGGCGCGCGGCTTACTGCCCTTGCCGCCTTCCTTCAGCCACGGCGTGCGGTCGCCGTTGGTGCTCCACAGGCCGCGTCCCTTCCAGCCGGCGTTCGGATCATCGATGCGGCCGTCCAAGCCCTTGGCAAAGAAACCGAGCGGGTACGGGATGCGCAGCATCACCATCTGCCCGTCCTTGAGCGCCGCGAAGCCGTCATTGAGGTTGGCGGTCGAGATCGGCACGTTCTCGCCGAGCCCCACCGTGTTGTGCTGGTCGACCCAGGTGTAGTAGCTCGCCTCGGCACTCCCGTTCTCGAAGCCCTCGAAGGCCGGCCCAGGATATTTGTAGTAGGCGAAGCCTTCGGGGCAGTGGTTGCCGGTCGCATTGGGCCCGTTGAGCGGACCCTTGCATTTGCGTCGATCGAAGCTGATGAGCGTGCCGTTCGAGCCCGACCCCCAAAGCACGCCGTTCTTGTCGATGTCGCCGCCGCGCACGCCAATGCCTTCCTTGGGGATGGCGTAGAACTCGCTGACCTTGGTCTTCGGATCGAAGCGCAGGAATCCCGGCGGGCCGGCGAACACATTCTGTGTGTACCAGACCGAGCCGTCGGTCGGATGCGGCATTACGGCATACGGACCTGACCCTGCGATCCGCTTGTCCTTGCTCGCGTCCGCTGGCTGATCAGGCTCGGTCCATTCGTCGATTTTTCCATTCCCGTTGGTATCGAGCACGAATGGCGCCCAGCCCTGTGCCTTGGCGGCGTCACCGGTCTCGTCCCACACGTTGGTGTTGACCCAGCCGGCGACCGGGCCGGTGCCGGAGAGCCACAACGTGTTGTCCGCGTCGTAGCCGAACTGCGGATGGTGGGTGCCGAAGCAGGTGTCGATCAAGCTGTACTTCATCGTCTTGGGATCCAGCACCGACACTTGGCGCCCCGAGCGGTCGAGCGGGAACACCTTGGCCGAGGGATGATCCGAGCCCTTCTTGCAGAAGGCTGGATTCTCGATCCCGCGCACGGCCGCGGCAAACCACACCCGGCCGCTCTTGTCGAACATGCCGTTGTGGTTGTTGGCGCGCTGGCTCCAGATTTTCTCGTCGCCCCAATAGGCCGAGGGCTGCGTCGGCTTGGCAACGGCGGAGGCATGGAAGGGCGGTCCGAACGATTCAGGTGTGTTCGGGTCCGCGACCGACATTTTGAAGAACGTTACCTTGTGCGTCTTCGGATCGAGGATCGGTATCTCATCGCTCGAGTATTCGGGCGAACCGTACAGCGGACCGTAGGGATTGACCGTCGGATAGCGCCGGTCCGAGGAGACCAGGTCGTGGGTAAACTGCTTCTCGGTGCCCCATTCCCACG
>CBFGVM010000148.1:0-9631 GCA_965652015.1 uncultured Alphaproteobacteria bacterium | reverse complement strand
AAGGCAAGGGCCGCAAGCGGGTCTGGCACTCCACCAAGAGCGTGCAGGAGAACGTAAAGGCCGGCGCAACCAAAGGTCACGCGTTGCGGCCGCAGGCGGGCACGGTCAAACGTGCGCGCCAGCGTGCGCGCAGCCCGCGCGATCGGAGTGCAGCAAACAAGACCCGCAAGAGCAGCACCAGCAAAAGCAGCACCAGCAAGAGCAAGGCCAAAGGCGGGCCACTGCGTGGCGCACGACTGCCGGATTTCGTGCCGCCTTCGCTCGCCACCTTGCACTCGACGCCACCGAACGGGGCTGGCTGGGCGCACGAGATCAAGTTCGACGGCTACCGCATCCAGGCCCGGCTCGATCACGGCGAGGTCCGACTGCTCACCCGCAAGGGCCTCGATTGGAGTGAGCGATTCCCCAACATCGCCGCCGCGGTGGCCAAACTTCCCGTGCGCAGCGCGCTGATCGACGGCGAGTTAGTCGTCGAGGATAAGAACGGAATGTCCAGCTTTTCCGAGTTGCAGGCGGCGCTCAAGGAAGGCGAGCGCGAGCGCTTCATCTATTACGTGTTCGATCTGCTTCATCTCGACGGCCGTGACTTGATGACCTCGCCGATGATCGAGCGCAAAGCTGAGCTGGCGCGATTGCTCAGAAGGGTGCGTGGCGGGCCGATCAAATACAGCGAACATTTCGAGGAAGACGGGGCGGCCGTGCTGCGACACGCCTGCGAAATGGGACTCGAGGGTATCGTTTCCAAACGCGTGGATGCCGCTTATCGCAGCGGGCGTTCGGACACCTTCATCAAGACGAAATGCTCCAACGCCCAGGAGCTGGTGGTCGGGGGCTATTCGCCGTCGACCGCTCTGCCGCGCGCGATCGGCGCGTTGGCGGTCGGCCATTACGATCATGGCCGGCTCGTTTATGCCGGCCGGGTCGGCACCGGTTACACGCGCAGCTTGGCGCGGGACCTGTGGAAGCGGCTGCATCCGCTGGAAATCTCCGCTCCGCCCTTCGACCAAATTCCCCGCGCCGAAGCCCGCCGTTCCGATGTCCGTTGGGTTGAGCCGAAGATGGTGATCGAGGCGAATCTGCGGGGCTGGACCTCGGATGGCATCGTTCGCCAGGCGGCGTTCAAGGGCGTACGCGAAGACAAGTCGCCACGGGAGGTCGTCCGTGAGAGGCCCGCGCCAACCGCGGCGGGCGCGAGCCACACAGCGAAGGTCGCGGCGAAGACGGCAAAGACAATGACCAGGACCTCGGAGACGAAGGCGCGGCCGAGCGCTGCCAAGTCCTCAAGCGGGAGGCAGGGTGAAAGCGATGTCCGCTTTACCCACCCGGAGCGAGTCTATTGGCCCGATGTCGGCATCACCAAACGAGATCTGGCGGATTACTATCGCTCGGTCTGGGATTGGATGGCGCCACATATCGTCGACCGCCCCCTTGCCCTCGTGCGTTGCCCCGATGGAACGAGCGGTCAGTGCTTCTTCCAAAAGCACGCTTCGGCGGGGCTGGCCGAGAAAAATCTCCGCACCGTCATCGACCGCAACAAAAGGCAGGTGCTTGCCGTGGAAGACCTCGACGGCGTGCTTTCGCTGGTGCAGGCGGGCGTCCTCGAGCTGCACGTGCGCGGATCGATGATCGATCGCTTGGACATTTGTACCCGGATCGTGTTCGACATCGATCCCGGCGACGGCGTTCCATGGGCGAGCGTGGTGGCGGCCGCGCGCGACGTGCGAGCCCGGCTCACCGCCCTCGATCTGCAAAGCTTCGTCAAGCTTTCCGGCGGCAAGGGCCTGCACGTCGTGTTGCCCATCGACGGCGCCGATTGGCGCACCACCAAGAACTTCTCGCAGGCGGTCGCGCTAGCGATGACCGCCGACGATCCGAGCCGTTACGTTGCCAAAATCACCAAGTCCCTGCGCAAGGGAAAAATCTTCGTGGACTACCTGCGCAACTCCTTGGAGCAGACCTCGGTCGCGGCGTATTCCACTCGCGCCCGACCGGGCGCGGCCGTCTCGGCCCCGGTGACCTGGGAGGAACTGGGTCGAACCAAAGGCGGCAACCAATACACGATGCTCAACCTTGGCCGACGTCTCAGCGGCCTCAAGCAGGATCCGTGGAAGGACATGGGGCGGCTGAAGCAGAAATTGCCGGACCTGCGCGCGGTGCGACGCCGGTAATCAATAATCGCAAGTCGGTACCTGGTTTAGGTGACGTCGAGCGGCTCGGTTCCGGTCGGCTTGCCGGCGGCGTCGAGCGTGATCTTCTCCACTCGCGCCTCGGCCTGGCGCAGGAGTTCCTCGCAGCGACGCTTCAGTGCCTCGCCGCGCTCATAGATCGCGACCGACTCCTCGAGCGGCACCTTGCCTTCTTCGAGCCGCTTGACGATGGATTCCAGTTCCTCGATCGCCCGCTCGAAGGGGAGGCGCTTTACGTCGGAATGGGCGTTTTCGGCCATAAGCGGATCCCGCTGAGTCGCACGCTATATATAAGGCACTCTGCGAAAGGGGACCAGCGACGTATACAGGATCGGCACGCCGCAAGCGTCCGAGCGCAGAGACGCTAGCGAGCCTGCATCAACGCGGCGACATGGGCCGCGACCGAATTCGATAATCCCTGGAGGTCGTAACCGCCTTCGAGCACCGACACGACGCGCCCGCCTGCGCTCGCGTCAGCAACTTCCATGAGCTTGCGCGTAACCCAGTCGAAGTCGCTCTCCACCAGATTGAGATTGGCGAGCGGGTCGCGCATGTGTGCGTCAAAGCCTGCGGAAATCACGATGAGATCCGGCCGGAAATCTCGCAGGCGCGGCAGAACCACCGTCTCGAATGCCGCACGGAATTCCTCTCCGCCGTCACCGGGGCGCAGCGGCGCGTTGACGACTGTGTTGTGCTCGCCGCGCTCGCTTGCCGCGCCGGTTCCGGGATAGAGCGGCATCTGATGCGTCGAGCCGTACATCACGGTGCGGTCGGACCAGAAGATGTCCTGCGAGCCGTTGCCGTGGTGCACGTCGAAATCGACGACGGCGGCGCGCTCGATGCCGTGCTTCTTCTGGGCGTGACGGGCGGCGATGGCGGCGTTGTTGAAGAGGCAAAATCCCATCGGGCGCGCGGTCTCGGTATGATGGCCGGGCGGGCGCGTGGCGACGAAGGCGTTTGCCGCCCTGCCAGCCATGACTTCGTCGACTGCGTGCACGGCGCCGCCGGCCGCACGTAAGGCGGCCGCGAAGCTCCCGGGCGACATGGTGGTATCGGCGTCGAGCCCGAGCAGACCTTCTTTCGGCGTCGCGTCGCGGATCGCGGTGACGTAATCCATGGGGTGACACAGCGCGATGGTCTCGAGCGAGGCGGCCGGCGCCTCGACGCGCACGAGGCTGCGAAAGCTCTCGTCGCCGAGCGCCCGCTCGATGGCGCGTAAGCGATCGGGCCGCTCGGGATGTCCGGCGGGCGTGAGGTGGTCGAGGCAGGCGGGGTGGGTGATGAGAAGCGTGGACATTAGGCTATCCGCAAACGGCGTTGAATATGGTTATAGCAGAGGCGTTCGGCCTATCGACGTCATCACGGCCGGCTCGTTTCCGGCCCGGAACCGTTCGCACGGGACGTGTCTGGTAAAGGGAGCTTACTCCCATCTTTGCCCGGTGACGGTCACGCCGGGTGGCGGCGCTCGATCCTCGGGCACGAAAAAAGTCGGGGCGAGCGGCTCGCCGGCATCCACGCGGTATTTCTCGAAGTCGGTGACGCCTTCGGCGGCGAGGAACGTGTCGTCGATCAAGAAATTGCCGGTGAAGCTGCGTGACGGTTTCTGGAACACCAGATAGGCCGCGTCCGCCATGATCTCGGGGGTGCGCGACATGCGCATCACCCGCTCGCCGCCGAGCAGGTTCTTGATGGCTGCGGTCGCAATGGTTGTGCGCGGCCACAGCGCATTCACCGCGATGCCTTTATCGCGTAGTTCGCCGGCGAGACCCAGCACGACGAGGCTCATGCCATATTTCGCAATCGAATAGGCCGTGCTGCCGGAAAACCACTTTTCCCGCATGTCGAGCGGCGGCGCGTTCATCAGGATGTGGGGATTATGCGCCTTTTCCAGATGCGGAATAGCGTATTTTGACACCATGAAGGTGCCGCGCGTGTTGATCTGATGCATCAGATCAAAGCGGCGCATGTCCGTATCAACGACCGGCGTGCGCTGGACGGCGCTCGCATTGTTGACCACGATGTCGAGGCCGCCGAACGTTGCGACGGCCCGCTCGATCGCGCTTTTCACCTGCGCCTCGTCGCGCACATCGACCGCGATCGGCAGCGCATTTCCGCCAGCCTTGGTGATCTCCTCGGCGGCGGTGAAGATGGTGCCGGGCAACTTCGGATGCGGCTTGTCGGTCTTGGCGGCGACGACAATGTTGGCGCCATCGCGCGCGGCGCGCAGCGCGATGGCAAGCCCGATGCCGCGCGATGCGCCGGTGATGAACAAGGTGCGGCCCTTGAGCGTCATCGTCCGTCCACCCGTCGGCCCTTCCGATAATGATGACTTTCAAGCCAGCGCCGCGTCCGCATCGTTGACGCTGTCCGCCGCTTCGACAACGGTGCGCTCCAAGCTCCCGGCCTGCACCGCAAGATTCTCGGCAAAGAAGCGCGCGATTGCAACGCGCCCGGCCGCGCCATTCCCGGCAAGTCGCACCGCTGCGAGCGCTTCCTCGGCAAGCAGCGCGCCTCCGGCCGCCAGCCCAAACAGGCGCAGATAAGGCGTTGCCCCGGCGAGCGCCGCCTCGAGGTTGTTGCGCTGGCTGCCGAGGAGCCACTGGGTCGCGCGTTCCAACGAGTCGGTCGCGTCCTGCAGGCGCACACCGGTCCATCCGAAGGCCGGATCATTGTTGGCGTTGACAGCTTGGACAGTGCGCCGGAGATCGCCGATATAGGCCATGACCGTTGCACCGCCCGCATGCGGCAGTTTACGGGTGACCAGGTCGATTGCCTGAATGCCGTTGGTGCCTTCGTAGATCGGCGTGATACGCGCGTCGCGGTAGTACTGCGCGGCGCCGGTCTCTTCGATGTAGCCCATCCCGCCGTGCACCTGCACGCCGAGCGAGGCGACCTCGCTTCCGATGTCGGTCGCGAATGCTTTGGCGACGGGAGTGAGCAGCGAGGCGCGCGCGTGAGCGGTCCTGCGCGCCTCAGCGTCGGGACTGCGCTGGGCGCAATCGATTGCGACGGCGGTGGCATAGGAGAGCGCGCGGGCGGCGCGCGTGAGCGCGCGCATGGTGAGCAGCATTCGTTTGACGTCGGGATGCGCAATGATCGGGCTCGAACCCGATTCCACGCCGGGTGCCCGGCCTTGCTTGCGCTCGCGTGCGTAGGCGAGCGCCTGTTGCGTGGCGCGTTCGGCGATGGCGACACCCTGCAACGCGACCGACAGGCGCGCCTGGTTCATCATGGTGAACATGCAGGCCATGCCATGGTTCTCTTCACCGACGAGAAAACCGGTGGCACCGCCATGATCGCCATACACCATCGTGCACGTCGGAGAGGCATGAATGCCGAGCTTGTGCTCGATCGAATGAGCGCGGACATCGTTGCGCCGACCCGGCGAGCCGTCGGCATTCGGCAGGAATTTGGGTATGAGAAAGAGCGAAAGCCCCTTCGTCCCCGGCGGCGCGTCGGGCAGTCGTGCCAGCACGAGATGAATGATGTTGTCGGTGAGATCGTGCTCGCCATAAGTGATGAAAATCTTCTGACCGGTGATGCGGTAGCTACCGTCCGCCGCGCGCTCGGCCCTGGTGCGCGAGGCGCCGACGTCGGAGCCGGCCTGGGGCTCGGTGAGCTGCATGGTGCCCATCCATTCGCCGGAGACGAGCTTCGGCAGATAGACGCGCTTGAGCTCGTCGCTGCCGTGCGCCACCAGCGCATCGATTGCCGCCACGGTCAGAACCGGGCCGAGGCCGAAGGCCATGGCGGCGGAGTTCCACATTTCGATGCAGGCGGCGTTGACCGCATGCGGCAGACCCTGGCCGCCCCACTCCACAGGCGCGGCCAGCCCGTTCCAGCCGGCCCGCGCCCAAGCGTGATAGGCCTCCTTCCATCCCGGTGCCGTGGTCACGGCGCCGTCTTTGAACCGCGCGCCCGCGCGGTCGCCGATCACGTTGAGGGGAGCGAGCACATCGGTCGCGAACTTGCCCGCTTCGGTGAGCACCGCCTCGACCACATCGGCGGCGAGATCGCCATAGAGGCCTTCTGCCAGCGCCGAGGCAAAACCCGCTGCGTCGTTGAGGGCGAAAGAAATGTCGGCAACGGGTGCCCGGTAGGTCATCGTCTGCTTCCGGACGGGACGCTTACGGTCGCGGCCAAGCGCGCTTGACGGTGCCGGCGCGCGCTTCCCGCTCCGACACACGGCGCGGGGGTGAACCGTCAAGGCAATCTAGCCTCGGCGGTGCTTGGGTCAATGGCACGCACTAGGGCGATCGAGCGACGTTGATCGACTACGTTGCGGCGGCTATGGTCCGCGCGCCGTGGGGCGCGCAAGCAGGTCGCCTGATGGGGCGTAGCCAAGTGGTAAGGCAGCGGATTTTGATTCCGCCATTCGGAGGTTCGAGTCCTCCCGCCCCAGCCAGCCAGCCCGGTCTCTGTGGGCCATGTCCGGATCACGAAGATACGCGCGACATGTCCGCGAGTTAGCGAGGCGTCCGAGAGTCTCTGAGGCGTTATTTTCTGGTTTTTGCGTCGCAATCGAGCGATTTCCCGCGTGAGTCTCTGGCCGCCAATTTTCAATATCCGCGTCGCTATGGCAGAGACTCGGTTCGAAGTCGAATGAGACTGGTTTGTCTAATTTCCGACTTCAGCGCCAGCGATGTGAATGACCCACAACAGCAGACACGATCTCGGCTATGACCTAACAGCAAATGTAAATATTGGCGTATTGCTCAATGATGAAGGGAACTGACGATCTCGGCTGCGGCCGACTGTAGATCCGAGAGATAACGGGCAGCAAATTCCTCGACCGTGAAGGCCGTCCGCGTCCAAAGAATATTCACAGAACCGTGGACCCGCTTGCGATCAAGCAGTGGTACGGCAATCGCTGCGAGCCCGTCATCGAATGGCGGCTGTCCATAATGACCTCCGCGAAAGACTGGATCGCGCGTGGCATAACCTCGCTTGCGCACCTCCAAAAAAATCTGCTCGAGCCGCTTCGGATCGCGCGCAAGCCGATCGTCCGGTTTCTCCGATCTGCGCAACCTGTGCAAAATGCTTCCGCGCTCCTCCTCCGGACAAAATGCAAGATAGGCTCGCCCGACGCCGGTGAGAAGCCAGCCGACACGTTGACCGACGCGATCCCGGTACCACGGATGAACAAAAAATGGACTGTAAGGCTGGTTGGTTTCGCGCCGTTCCATGTGGTCGCCCGCGGGAACCATCAGATCGGACGGCCAGCGGACGTTTTGGCAAAGGCGATCGAGCACCGGCGCTGCAGCCTCGGCGACCCGGTCATAGCGGTCGCGTTTGCGTCCCATCCGTGCGAAAGCACTGATGCGGTAATGTCCGTCGACCAGCCGTCGAGAGACGTAGCCTGCGTGCTCCAGCGTATTCAAGACACGCAGCAGGCTCGGCTTGGATATTCGTGTTGCGAGATGAATTTCATGCAACGAGGCGATCGGGTTTGACTGCAGCGCCTGGAGGACCTGTAGTCCGCGCTCCAATCCTCTGATCGTTTCTGAGCGTGGCATCAACGCTTCTCGCATCGACAACGACCGGCCTCGCCAAGCCGGCGTTCCGCTAAGCGGAATGTATCATTCCGCCTAGCGGAATCGTAGCGTTTTGTCGTCGCGAATGACGTGCAGTCGGATGAATATGTCCCGATCTGGTGAATCCCTAGGCCCTCAAGAGGGGAGGAGTTCAGAAATGGTGAAACCGACCGCTCGTCATCTTTCTTTCTTCCGACTCTCATTGTCGGCGTTCGCTGTGCTGGCAATGATGTCTCCGCTGGCGGCCCAGACCTATCCCGCCGGCATGATCCGCATTGTCAATGGAAATGCCCCCGGTACGCCGCCGGATATCGTCAGCCGGGTCGTTGCAAACGATCTCAGCGAGTCCGAACGCTGGCATGTCGTCGTCGAGAACAAGGTCGGCGCCATTGGCACAATCGGGGCAGCCGAGGTGCTCAAGCAACCAGCGGACGGCCAGACAATCTTGTCGATCGCGTTGCCGTCGACGGCGGCGCCGGCGCTGATGCCGAATCTCAATTTCCGGCTCGACGCCGATTTCCTGCCGGTCGTCAAGCTCGCTAGCGCTTATCACGTCTTGGTCGTCCACCCCTCCGTTCCGGCCCGATCGCTACCCGAGCTGGTAGCGCTGCTGAAAAGTCAGCCGGATAAATTCACCTTTTCCTCTGGCGGCTTTGGTACGCCGGCACACCTCGCGGGCGAGCTGTTCAAGCTGCAGACCGGAATTCGTGCAACACATGTGCCCTACCAAGCCCTGCCGCGCGCGATCGGCGATCTGCTCAACGGAACGAACCATTATCAGTTCATATCGCCGCTCCCGGTGATCGATCTGATCAATGCAGGAAAGCTTCGCGCGCTCGCGGTCACAGGTCCTGCGCGACTGCCGGCGCTCAAGGATGTGCCCACGGTCGTCGAGGCCGGCTTCCCGGACTTAATCATCCAGGATTGGTTCGGTTTGCTGGTCAAGCGGGGGACACCCGAAACGGTGATTGTGCGGCTGAACGAAGCCATCAACCGATCGCTACAAAAACCCCATGTCCGCGACACCATCGAGAAAATGGCTGCTGAGCCGGCCGGCGGCACGCCGGAGGAATTCGGCAAGTTCGTCAATTCGCAGCTGGCTTACTGGGGTCGGGTCGTCAAGGATTCCAGGATTACGATGCAGCAATGACCGGATCGAGTGATTTCCGTGTCACGCTGCTCGGGACGGGCGTGCCCACACCGCGTCCCGATCGTTTCGGGCCAAGCACGCTGGTCGAGGCCGGCGACCAGAAATTGCTGATCGATGCCGGGCGGGGCGCCGCGATCCGGCTGTTTCAGGTCGGCATCCCAATCGGTCGAATTGATGCGCTGCTGCTCACTCATTTCCACTCGGACCACACCTCGGGCATTCCCGACATTTGGCTGACTGGCTGGCTTGAATCGCACTTTGGGACGCGAACACGTCCGTTTCGTGTCTTGGGGCCGATCGGCGTCAAAGCACTAATGGTAAATCTCGAGAAGGCTTATGCGGCCGACATCAAAATCCGCATCGCCGACGAGAAGCTTCCGGCCGAAGGAATTGCGGTGGACGTCGAGGAATTCAACGACGAGGGCGCGATCTATCAAAAAAATGGAGTTACCGTCATCGCCTTTGAGGTCGATCACGGCGACGTCATCAAGCCGGCTTACGGCTATCGCATTGAGTACGGCGGTCGCAGCGTAGTGATCTCAGGTGACACGCGTTTCAACGAGAACGTCATCAAGTTCGGCACGGGCGCTGACTTGCTGATCCATGAGGTGGCGATTGCGCGACCTGAATTGATAGCTGAGAGCTATATCAAACGGGTCATGGCGCACCACACAACGGCGCGCGAAGCAGGCATGGTGTTCGCCCGCGCCGGCCCGAAGCTTGCCGCCTACACGCATCTCGTGTTTCTCGCCAGCAAGGAC
>CBFGVM010000147.1:0-9644 GCA_965652015.1 uncultured Alphaproteobacteria bacterium | reverse complement strand
GGTCCCGTAGCTCAGTCGGATAGAGCAGCGGTTTCCTAAACCGAAGGTCGGAGGTTCGAATCCTCTCGGGACCGCCAAGATTTTCCAAAACGCCGACTGGGTTCGGTCCGCAAGCCGGCGACCAGACGGAACCGCGATCGGCGCATGTGAGGATGGCCATGTCGGATGAGACTGAATCGAACGAAGAGCGGCCGTGTCTGCACTGTCTGATCGGCGACGTGATCGACGACTTCTATGCGGAGTACGGCTCGCTGAGCGGCGAGAAGGATGCCGTCGACGTGGATGAAATCATCACTGCGCTCGCCAAGACCGTGGCCGAGCTGACATACGGCTCCGACGCCGGGCTGCGCCAGCGCATCTTGGACGATTTGATGCGGGAAATTTCCCAGTTCGAATCCGAGTTTGCCAACGCGCCGGCCAGCGACATGCGGCACTGAGGGATGACGGACGCTGCGAGCGGGTTGACGAAGGCTCGCTAAAAATACCTGCCCCGTCGGGGCGAGCCGACGGGGCAGGTGTTTGTCGCTGCGCTAGGTCGACTAGATCGCCATCTTCAAGTTCTTGGCCGCACGGAACGCCACTTTCTTGCTGGCCTTGATCTTGATCGCTTCACCGGTCGCCGGATTTCGGCCCATGCGGGCGGCGCGTGTCCTGACCTGCAGGATGCCGAAGCCCGAAATCTTGATCCGTTCGCCCTTCTTGAGATGCTTGGTGATCAGGGTCACGAGGTCGCCGAGGATCGCCTCGCCCTCGCGTTTGCTGAGTTCGTGATCAGCCGCCAGCCGTGCCGCCAAATGCTTGAGCGTGACCGGACGGTTCATTGCTTTGCCCGCCATGATGGATGCCCTCCTCAGAGCCGCGAAATGCGCTCTCGGCCTAAGAAATATGATTCGAGACGGGAAGGAAAGCAGTCTTTCCACTTTAATATCAAACTCGTGCGCCCTTCCGGGGTGCGCCGGAAGCTACGGCGTGCCGCCTGCTGGTATGCACTTTCGCAGCACATTTCGGAATCGATCCGGGAACGAAGCAGAATCACAACGGGAACGTCGTTCCCCTGGTGCGGGCACGCGCCTCGATTCCTGCCGGTCCTGCAGCCCCATGCGAGGACCGCTATCGCGGCTCGTAGCCGCGTTAACGAAGCGCTTACGGCGTCGACGGCAAGGTTGCGGGCAAGACGCGAATCGGGCCGCGGGGCAAGCCTGCGCGTCCATAAGCAGTCATGCCGTATCAGCGACCGCAACGAGAAAAGCCGGCGCGGCGGGAAACGTCGCTGTACGTCCCGGTGAAGCGTTTCCTCGAGACCCTCGGCTTCGACGTCAAAGGCGAAATCTGCGGCTGCGATCTGGTCGCGATCCGCGGCTTGGAGCCGCCGCTCGTGGTCGTCGGCGAGTTGAAGCTCGGCTTCAATCTCGAGCTGGTGCTGCAAGGCATCGATCGGAGCGCCGCCTGCGATGAGGTCTGGCTGGCCGTCCGCAGCTCGGGCCGCCGCGGCCGCGAGCGCGATCCGCGGGTGCGCAAGCTCTGCCGGCTGTTGGGTTTCGGGCTTCTCGGCGTGTCGGCGAGCGGCCACGTGGAGGTTCTGGTCGAGCCCCGGCCGTGGCGGCCTCGCCGCGATGCGAGGCGCCGCTCGCGCCTGCTCGATGAGCACAGGCGGCGGCTCGGCGATCCCGCCGCCGGCGGAAGCTGCAGGGCGCCGATCATGACCGCCTATCGCCAGCAGGCACTCGCCTGCGCGGCTTCGCTGTCCGGCGGCCCCCGGCGCACCTCCGACATCAAAGCCGCCATCCCCGAAGCGCCCAAGATTCTGCTGCGCAACGTCTACGGCTGGTTCTTCCGCGTCGAGCGCGGCACCTATGGGCTCACCCCCGAAGGTACGGCCGCGCTCGCGCGGTGGCCGCAGGCCTTGTCATTTGAACCCTGATCTTCGTGCATTCTTTGCGCGGCGGCAGTGTGCGGCACCTCGCGTGCGACAGCTCCCGCAAAGAAAAAAAGCCCCGACGAGCGGGGCTTTAAGTGAAGGAGGAAACGCCCATGATTAGGCGAGGGGAAGGTTACCTGATTTGCTCGCGCTGCCAATGCGAGAATGCGGCTGTGAATTGCGATTTGGAACGCCTGTGACCTTTTGGTCACAGCCCACCCAAGCCGCAAGGACATGCGCTTAGGCGCGGATTAGTCGCAGATCCTGCTCGTTGTTCTGCAATGTCGCCTGGATCGCCTCGCGCAGTACGGCAAAATCGCGCTCGTTCCAGCGCGCGACATCGATGTCGGCGAGCAGTCTTGCCGACTTGCCGAACACGATGATCCGGTCCCCCACGCCGATCGCCTCCTCGAGCTGATGCGTGATCAGAATGGCGGTGCTGCCGCATTCGCGCGCGAGGGCAAGAAACGTCTCCCGCAATTCGGCCGCCGTCACTTCGTCGAGGTGACCGAACGCCTCGTCGGCAAGCAGAATATTGGGCTGCACGACGAAGGCGCGTGCGATCGCGACGCGCTGGCGCATGCCGCCCGATAGCTCGTGCGGATAAGCATGGGCGAAGTTTCCAAGACCGAGCCGCTCAAGCCAGAACAACGAGCGCTTGTGCTGCTCGTCTTCCGGCAGCCGGATCAGTTCGAGCGGCAACTTCACGTTGTCGAGCGCGCAGCGCCACGGCAGCAGCCGATCCTGCTGGAATACCGTCGCGATCCGGCCGCGGAAGTAATCGAAGTCGCCGTAAGGCGTCTTCTCGCCGATGCGGATCGAACCGGCGGTGGGCTGCTCGAGCCCGATCATGAGATCGAAGAACGTCGATTTTCCGCAGCCGGTCTGGCCGACGATCGCCACCACTTCGCGCGGCGCGATATCAAGATCGAGCCGGTCGATGGCCACCACCGGCTGGCCGGACGCGGTTTGCCGGAACACCTTGCGCAACTGCCGCACCTCGATCGGCGGCGGGGCGATCATGCCCGCCATCGCAGCACGCGCTGTTCCACCCGCGCGACCACGGCTTCCAACAAGAACAGCAGGGCGACCAGCACTAGCGTCCATGCGAACACGTCGGCGACCGAGAACAACTCCTGGGCCACCGCCAATTGATGGCCGATGCCGGTGACCGCGCCGACCAGTTCGGCGATGGTGACGACGCGGATCGCAAGGCTCAAGTTTATCTTCCAGCTGGTGATGAGGTTCGGCACGATTGCGGGAAACATCAGCTTGGCGAAGTACTGCAACGTGGTCGGCCGAAACGAGCGCACCATGCGACGCAATTCGCGCGGCACGTTGCGCATGGCGTCCAACGCGTCGATCAGGAAAACCGGTCCGCAGACGGCGATCAACACGAAGGCGATTCGGAATTCGACGCCGCGAAACCACAGCACCGCGAACAGGATCCAGGACACCACCGGAACCGCCATGAACAGGCGGATCATCGGGTGCAGATAGCTTTCCAGGCGGTGCGACTGATACATCATTGTGGCGAGAACGACGCCAAGCGCGAACGACAGGACCAGCGCGCCGATGACGCGCGCCAGGGTGACGAACACGTCGATCGGCGTAATCGTCAGCAGGCTTTGCCCGATGCGCGCAAAGCTCGGAATCGCGAACGGGGGAATTCCCAGCGTCGGCGCCAGATATGACAGCGCTTCCCACGCGGCCGCAAAGATCAGAAGCGAGAGGACGGCCTGTCGCGAGAACTTCGCGTTGAGGCCCGCTTCTCGATATTCCTCAGGGTGCATAGATGATCTTGTTATCCGGCATGGCCTGATAGAAGCCGGCCTTGACGGCGCGCTGCATCATGTCCGTGATCGACTGGCGCGTGGCTGCTTCCCACGCCGGCTGCACGATCATTTGCAGCCGCCCGCTGTCCACCGCGGCCTTGAGAATGCCCGGCGGCAGCTTGGTGGTATCGACGGCGATCTTGTCGGCGGCGTCGGTTTCCTTGTGAAGAATGTCGGCCACGTCCTGCAGCGCCGCGAGCAGCATCTTGGGAGCTTGCGGGACGCGCGCGATCGTCTCGGCGCGGACGGCGGGCACGATTTCCCAACCGTCCTGCCCGGTGATCTCTCTCCAGCCTTGTGCGCCGTTGAAGATGATCGTCCAGCCGGGATTCTGCCGCAGCGTGATGCTGGCCAGCGGTTCGATCACCAGCGCGGCATCGACGCGGTCGGCCTCGAGTTGCGCCCGCGCAACCGCGAAGTTGGCATTGACCACGGTGATGTCCTTGCCGAGTTCGATGCCTTTGGCATTGGTGTAAATCTTGATCACCTGGAATTGCGACCCACCCATGTCGGCGGCAAGTTGTTTGCCCTTGAGATCGGCGAGCGATTTGATCTTGGGATCTTTGGCGAAGACGACGAGATCGGAAAGGGTAAAGCCTGTGCCGAAGATCCGTAGCGGAACGCCTTCCTGATAGAGCTTCTGCAAGATGGTCGGCCCGCCGATCACCACCTCGGTCTCGCCGGTGGAGAAGGCTGCATAGAAGGCCGAGATCGAGGGATATGGTTTGGCGTCGAGCTCGAAGCCGTGCTTGGCGTCGAGCCCGCGCGCCTTCATGATGTTCCATACGAGCGGATTGAAGACCGGCAGCGTCAGGCTCGATACGGTGATCTTCGGCCTTGTCTGCGCAACCGCCGCGCTCGTCCCGAGCAAGGCCAACGCTGAGGCAGCCGCAAGCATTGCAAGGCTGCGACGCGAAAACGTAGTCATGGAGTTCCCCTCCTGTGTCTCAAGCGTTGCTCGCCGCAGCCGCTTGGTTGCCTCCGGTCCGCGAGCCCGAGCACTTGGCAGGATATCGAGTTGGCAAGGATCAGTCAGCCGGCAGAGTGAGCATAGAGGAGATTCCGCAACCGATCACCAGACCGAAATTTAGTCCCCGGTCAAAACCGGCCCAGACTGAGGCGATGTTTTGCGGTCTGCCCCGATGGCGAGCCGCCCATCCGCGCGCTAAGAAGGACATTCGATGTTGCAGCACGGCCGAGAGCCCCAACCGCCGGTCCGCCCCACCCCGATGACCATGGACAATCGTCGGCGCAATCTCGGTTTCTTCTTCGACCAGTCCGTGGCGCGCCTGCCGGACAAGGTCGCGATCATCGACCTGTTCGGCGGAAAGGAGCGACGCGCGACCTATCGGCAGCTCGATGCGCGGATGAATCGCGTCGCGAGCACGCTGGCTCGGCTCGGCTTAGCGCCCGGCGAGCGCGTCGCCATGGTGATTGGAAACCGCACGGAATTCATCGAGTTCTTCTTCGGCTCGATGCGCGCCGGCGCGGTCCCCCTCCCTCTCAACACGCGCCTTGCGGCACCCACGCTCGAACAGATCGTTGCGGAGGCGGCCTGCACGCTCGCGGTCGTCGATCCGTCGAGCCATCGCGATGCGCTGGCGATCGCGCGGCGTTCGCCGCTGCGCCTCATTCTCGATCAGCGCGCCGAAGGCTTTCTCTCCTTCGAGGACGAAATGGCCAAACCTGCTGCCCCTGTCGATCCGCCTGAAATCGCGGACGATGCGCAAGCGTTCCAGCCCTATACGTCGGGATCGACCGGCCGCCCCAAAGGCGCGATCATGACGCATCACGGCATGCTGTGGTATGTCGCTTACAACCAGCGTTACTGGCCGTCGGCGGAGAGCGATCGCGGCCTTGTTGCGCTCCCGCTGTTCCACAAGAATGCGTTGCGCGGCACGGTGAAGCCGATGCTTTATGCCGGCGGCTCGTTCGTGCTGATGCCGACCTACGAGCCGCGCGCCTATCTCGATGCCTTGGCCAAGTATAAATGCACCTATTCGCGCGGCGTGGCGGCGGTGTTCACGATGTTTCTCGAGCATCGCGACTATCTGCGCACGCTCGACCTCAGCGCCCTGCGTGGCCTCACGATCGGCTCTGCAGTGGTGACGCCCGAGCTGATGGACGCGGTCGAACGCGCGCTGCCTCACGTGAAGGTCTCGGAAAGCTATGGATTGACCGAGGGCGGCAGCCCGCTGCGGCCGCCGATCGACGGGCGTGCGGTCCCGCGCGGCAGCCCCGGCGTGGCTGCGCCCGAGATCGAGCTCAGGCTGATCGACGCCGACGGCAAGGACGCCGAAGAAGGCGAACTGCTGATCCGCTGCCCGTACGTGTGCCGCGGCTATTACAACGAGCCGGAGATCACGCGCGCCAAGCTCACCGATGGATGGCTGCACACCGGCGACATCTTCTGCAAGGACAAGGATGGGTTCTTTTACTTCCGCAGCCGCGTCGACGACATGTTCAGTTGCGGGGGCGAGAACATCTATCCCAAGGAGGTGGAGAATTTGCTGTTTGGGCATCCCGAGGTGGTCAATGCGGTGGTCGCGCCGGTGCCGCACCCGGTGAAGGGCCTGGTGCCGGCTGCCATGGTCATCGCGCGCGCGGGTTCGCCGGTGACGGCCGAGGATCTCAAGGCCTTTTGCCTGGCCAAGGGCCCGGCCTATTCGCATCCGCGCTTTATCGACATCGTCGCCGCGCTGCCGCTCAACGGCGCCGGCAAGATCGACCGCGGCGCAGTTGGGGCGAAGCTCAGCGCGGCTTATGGGATGCAACGCGTCGCGGATGCAGCAGTGGAGGGAGGGAAGTGACGAGTGGCGGACGAAAGGTCTCGAGCTGCGTCCTGGCTGCGCTCGGCGCAAGTCTTCTGGCGGCGGTGCCGCTGCGCGTGGCGGCTCAGCCCGCGCCGCCATTCTTCCATGGCAAGCAGGTGCGGTTCTACACCATGGGGAGCCCGGGCGGCGGCTACGACACCTATATGCGTGCGCTCATTCCTCATCTGGAGAAGAAGCTGGGCGCCAGGATGTTGCCGACGAACGAGCCCGGTGCCGGCGGACTGATTGCCATCAATCGTACCATCAACGCGCCCCCCGACGGATTGACCATCCTGCTGGTCGGCGGCGAGACGCTGGTGACGGCGCAGCTCTATGATGCACCAGGTGTCAATTACGATGTTCGCAAGCTCACCTGGCTTGCGCGCGTGAGCAGCGAGGCGAAGGTCGCGCTGCTCGGACCGCAGTCGCCTTACAGGGGAATCCTCGACCT
Organism: uncultured Alphaproteobacteria bacterium; assembly: GCA_965652015.1. Classification (GTDB taxonomy): domain Bacteria; phylum Pseudomonadota; class Alphaproteobacteria; order Rhizobiales; family Xanthobacteraceae; genus VAZQ01. Next base: position 2,627 of record CBFGVM010000147.1, on the reverse strand, counting down.
GATGAAGAGCGATGCGCCGGTCACGTGGGCAGGTTCCAGCAAGATCGACGGCAATGCCGATTTCACCGCCCTCATGGCCTACGCACTCGGCATGAAGAGCAAGATCATCACCGGCTACAAGGGTACCGGCGACATGAATCTTGCGATCCAAAGGGGCGAGGTGGACGGACGCATCGTGTCCGAAGAAAGCGCCGCGCTCTACGGGCCGAGCAATCGCATGCGGGTTGCAGCCGTGCTCGCACGCAAGCGGGTCGAGCAGTTCCCGGCCGCGCCAACGCTGTTCGAGGCGGCGCAGATAGGGCCGGCCCAAGCGCGCTTGATCGACTGGCGCGCAAGCATCGCCGGCCTCGGTCGGTTGATGATGGTCACTCCGGGGACGCCGCAGGATCGTCTCGATCTGTTGAGAAAAGCTTTTGCCGATGTCATCCGCGATCCTGCATTCATTGCCGAGGTCAAGCCGCTCGGCCTCTCGGCCAATCACGCGAGCGCCGACGAAGTGCGCGCGACAATCGAGCAGGCAATGACCACGCTCGACCAGGCGGGCCTCGCCGAGGTGCGCAGCATTGTGCTCGAGCGCTATTATCAGTAAGGCCAGGCATCGCCAGGAGTGGACAATGTTCGGGAAGCTCAATCACCTCGCCATAACGAGCGATCGCTACACGCTGCTCGGCATGTTTTACCGTGCCGTTTTTGGACTAAAGTCCTCGGGCGACACCGCCCGCGAGATCGGCGCGATTTCGGTCGGCGACGGCTATCTCGGTATGACGCTGATCCCCCGCCGCGGCGGGCGCAAGGCGGGTCTCGACCATTTCGGCATCGAAGTGGAGGACCTGGAAAAAGTCCGCCAGAAGGTCGCCAAGAAGTATCCCGATATCGAGATCGTGAAGCGGCCGGGGAACCGGCCGTTTGCGAGCTACAGCGCGCACGACCCCGCGGGCAACTATTTCGACCTGTCGCAACCCGGACACGAAAACCGGGCCGAGGTCTATGCCAAGAGCGAGTGGAAGCAGGAAACGACGTTCAGTCATTTTGCGCTGCGGGCGCGCGAGGCGGACCGCGTCGCCAATTTCTATGCTGACGTGTTCGAGCTCGAAGCCCGCAACGTTCCGACCGAGGAGGGCGGTTATCACCTGACCGACGGCCGGGTCACGATGGCAATCCTGCCGTGGAAGATTTCCTCGTTCAACGGGGCGGGCATCGAACAGCCCGGAATGGATCACATCGGCTTTCGCGTAGCCGGGCTCGATGCCTTCAAAGCTCACCTCGACAAGGTCGCAAACACCAATATCTGCCTCGCGGCCAAGCCGATCGATTTCGATTCGGAGGGCGCGGCGCGACTGGCACTGCTCAAGAAGTGCCCGTTGGGCGGTTTTCAGCTCGCCGATCCCGATGGCACGCTGATCGACGTCGAGGAAGCGCACTGACGATCGGCGGCGGACATCGGAGAGACGTCAAGCGCGCAATCACCGTCGCTTGCATCGCGCGCTAGATTACCGTTAGGAAAATCCGTCAGAGGAACTCGATCATGCTGTCCAAGGCCGATCGCAAGAAAGCCGCCGACATTCTCATGAGCGCGGAAAAAGAGCGCAAGCAGGCGGTCCAACTCTCCAAGACTTGGCCGGACATCGGCATCGAGGACGCCTACGCCATCTCCACGGAAGTGGCCAAACGCAAGATGGCGGGCGGCGCGAAGCTGATCGGCCACAAGGTCGGCCTGACCTCCAAGGCAATGCAGCGCTCGTCGCAGATCGACGAGCCGGACTACGGCCACCTGTTCGACTACATGATGATCGCCGACGGCGCCAAAATCCCGCACGAGAACTATTGCCGGCCGCGGGTCGAGATCGAACTCGCCTTCATCATGGGCAAGCCACTCAAAGGGCCGGGCGCGGGACTTGCCGAGGTGCTGCGCGCGACCGAATACGTTGTTCCCGCGATCGAGATCGTCGATGCGCGCCTGCAGGACCCGCGCAAGATTTTCGACACGGTGGCCGACAATGGGGCAGCCGCAGGCATCGTCGTCGGCGGCCGGCCGGTCAAACCGCTCGACGTCGACCTGCGCTGGGTCGGCGGCATCATGTACAAAAATTCGGAGATCGAGGAGACCGGCGTTGCCGCGGGCGTGCTCGGTCATCCCGCGCTTGGCGTGGCATGGCTCGCCAACAAGCTCGCAACCCACGGCGTTGCGCTCGAGGCGGGCCATCTCGTGCTGGCGGGCTCGTTTACGCGCGTCGTCCTCGCGCAAAAGGGCGACACGCTGCACGCCGACTTCGGTTCGCTGGGCGGCATCGCGGTGCAGTTCGTGTAGCGGTGAGAAGGGCGATGCCGCGAGCAATGCCGAGCTTGTTGATCGCCCTGACTTTGCTCGCGTGCGGGATGCCGGCAGCTGCGGCGGATTACCCGACGCGGCCGGTGACGCTGGTCGTGGCCTTCCCGCCGGGCGGGGCGAGCGACGTCCTCGCGCGCATCCTCGGCCGCAAGCTCGAGCAAATCCTCGGCCAGCCGTTCGTAATCGACAACCGGCCGGGCGCGGGTGGAAACGTGGCGGCGGAGGCGATCGCGCACGCCGCGCCTGACGGCTACACGCTGCTCGCCGGCAACAACGCCATCCTTGCCACGAATGCCGC
>CBFGVM010000146.1:0-9669 GCA_965652015.1 uncultured Alphaproteobacteria bacterium | reverse complement strand
CACGGGTGCTCCGCCGAGCACCCCAACGTCTCTCGGCGCTCCGCCCACCCCTCAAAGGGGTGCGTGAAGCAAAGAGGCAAAGCCCGGACGCAGAAATGCGGGCGCGGGAACGAGATGGGCTGTTTGACATCGTGAACATTGCGATCGGACGCGCTGCTGTCTCTGTCCGGTCGTCCCCCGCAAGCGGGGCCCATGATCACCGGCCTGTGTTCATGGGTTCCCGGCTCTCGCTACGCTGGGCCGGGAGGACGGTGCTTAGGCTGGCGAGGAGCAGATGACGCCCTCGATCCGAGTTCGGCGCCGGCGCAGCAAGCAAGACTGCTACTGTTTGGGAATCCCGGCGCGCTCGATCACGGCCGCCCATTTGCCGATATCGCCGGTGAGCCGGGCCTTGAGCTCCTCGGGGGTGCTGGCCTTGGCTTCGATTCCGAAGTCGGCGTAGCGCTGCTTCACCTCCGGCGTGGCCACGATCTCGCGAATGTTCTTGTTCAAGAGATCGATGATTTCCGTCGGCGTGCCACGCGGAGCGAATACGCCATTCCACGACACCACTTCGTATCCCTGAACACCCGCCTGAGCGACCGTGGGCACGCCGCTGAGGAACGGCGAGCGCTCCTTGCCGGTGGTGGCCACCGCGCGGATCTTGTTGTCCTGCAAGGTCGACTTCATGGCGGCGTAGAAATCGACCATCAACTGCACGTCGTTGCGCAGGAGCGCGACGATGACATCGGGCGTGCCGCGGTACGGGATGATCTGCACGTTGAGCCCGGCCGAGGCCCTGAACAGTTCGGCCGCGAGGTTCTGCGTACTGCCCACATTGATGGTGGCGACGTTGAGCGTGCCGGGTTGTGCACGCGCCTTCTTGATGAAGTCCTCGAGCGTTTTGAACTCGGACTCGATGTTGGTGGCAAAGACCACATCGAACGCGCCGATGGTGGAGATGGTCGCGAATTCGTTGACCGGATCGAACGGCAGGGCCTTGTAGATGGCGGCGCTGATCGCGGTGCCGTTGGTGACGAGGCCGATCGTGTAGCCGTCGGGCGGCTGCGAAAGCACCGCACGCGCCGCCGCGATCCCACCCGGTCCGGGCTGATTTTCCACGACAAAGCGTTGCCCGAGCTTGTCGCCGAGTTTCTCCGCCGCGAGGCGGGTGGTTATGTCGGCGAGGCCGGCGGCCGCAAAAGGCACGACGACGCGCACGGGCCGGTTGGGATAGTTTTGCTGCGCGTGCGCAAAACTGGGGACCATCCCGGCGGCTGCGGCTGCAGCGGGGAGCAGCGTCGAAAACTGCCGTCGCGTGATGCGGTGCTCGGTCATTTGTCCTTCCTGTTCGAGTGCGCCGGACGTGCCGAGCGCTGGATCAAGCACGGCCGCGCAGTTCATGCAACAGCGGTGCTGCGGCGCCTTTGCCGCACTCACACCTTCTCCTCGATCACGCTGGCGCGCACGTCGTCCTCGATCTGCCGCCAGATGTGATCCACGTAACGCACGAATTCAGCCGTGCGCTTGATCGCCAGCGCGCGCGGACGCGGCAGCTCGATCTGGACATTTTCCCGCAGCCGGCCAGGCCGGCGCTCGAACACAAGCACGCGGTCGGCCAGAAACACCGCTTCGTCGATCTGGTGGGTGACGAACAAGACGGTTTTGCGCCCGGCTTCCCAGATACGCATCAGCTCCGTCTGCATGATCTCGCGGGTTTGCGCGTCGAGCGAGGAAAACGGCTCGTCCATCAGGAGGATTTCCGGGTCGATGGGCAGTGCACGGGCGAGATTGACGCGCTGGCGCATGCCCCCCGACAGCTGGCGCGGATGGTAGCTCTCGAAGCCCTCGAGCCCGACGAGCTTCAGGAGCTCCATCGTGCGCTGCCGCTCCGCCGGGCCGACTTGGCCGGCGACTTCGCGCCCGATGATCGCGTTGGCGAACACGGTGCGCCAGGGCAAGAGATTGTCGGTCTGGAACACGAAGCCGCGGTCGAGGCCCGGTCCGCTGACCGGGCGGCCGTCGAGTTTGACCTCGCCGGCGCTGGCCGATTCGAGACCGGCAACGATGCGCAAGAACGTCGTCTTGCCGCAACCGGAAGGGCCGACAACCGCGATGAACTCACCGCGCTCCACCAGGAGATTGATGTCTTGCAGCGCCCGCAATTCGCCGAACGATTTCCCGAGATGGGAGATTTGCAGCTTCAGCGCCACTTGGCTCTAATCCTTGGTCCAAGGCACGAGGCGCTTTTCGAGCCAACCGAAGCCCGCCGTCAGTCCGATGCCGGCGGCTGCGAGCACGACCACGCCGGCAAACAGCTCGGGCATGTTGAAGGCATCCGCCGACTGGGCGATCAGCCGCCCCAGTCCCGCCCGCGAGCCGAACAGCTCCGCCACCACGACGCCGATCAAGCCGCGTCCGATGCCGAGCTTGAGCCCGGCGAGAATGAAGGGCACGGCGGAGGGCAGCGATACCTTGAAGAAAATCTGTCGCGGCGTCGCGCCGAAGGAGCGCAACATCTCGATCAAGCGCTCGCTCGTGGTGCGCAGCCCCGCCTCGGTGTTGATGGTCACCGGAAACAGCACCAGGAAGATGACCACCAGCACCTTCGACCAGATACCGATGCCGAGCCAGAGAATGAACAACGGGGCGAGCGCGATCGTCGGCGTGGCATCCAGCCCTGAAATCCAGGGCTGCAGCACGCGCTTTGCAGTGGCGCTCTCGGCCATGGCAAACCCGATCGCCACGCCCAAGACGCTGGCAATGGCGTAGCCGAGCGCAAACTCGATCCCGCTGATGGAGATGTGCCGCCACAGCTCGCCGCTTTTTGCCAGCGCCGCGATCGCCATGAAAATCTGCGAGGGCGCCGCGAGAAACAGCGCGTTGGCGACCAGAAATCGGCTTGCCAGCTCCCACAAGAGGAGCCCGGTCAGAACCGAGAGAATGCCGGCGAAGTAAAAGCGCGGCAGCGCGACACGGATGCTTCGGCGCGCCTGCACGCGCTGCCGCGCCACGCCTTCGATGCCGCTCATGGACGATCTAGTCCGTCAACTGGGTCACGCCCGGAAGTACGAAGCGTTCGACGTCGATCGAACCGTCAATGTCACCGAGCTCTTTGAGCGCCTTGAGCAGCGCGCCCATCTTCGTTCTGGAAACCTTTCCCGTGTTCTCGAAGAACGCGTTCTTATGGAGGAAATCGTAGGAGCGGGCGACGTCTTCCTCCTTAAGCTTGCTGGCATCCACCATGATCTTGATCGCCCCCGCCCGGTTCTGCGGGTCGGAGAACCAAGCCATGCTCTTGTTGTGGACCGAAAGCACCTTCGCAAGCGTGCTCTTGTGGGAATTGGCCCAGGCGCGCCCGACCACGGCGCCGGCGAAGGGCAATTCTCGCGCGTAATCGATGGTGAGACCGAGATTGGTGAAGCCCGCCGACTCCGCGTAGAAATTGAAAGGCGGGAGCAGGATCGCGGCATCGACGGCACCGCCTTGCAATGCCGAGAAGCGAGCCGAGGTCGCGCCTGCAAAGACGGTGTCGTAATCGCCCGGCTTGAGTCCGTTCGGCCCCGCCATGCGCTCGAGATAGATGCGTGTGATGTCCTTCGGGCCGCCGATCGAGATGGTTTTGCGCTTGAGATCGGCCCACGACTTGATGGCGGGTTTTGCCAGCACCGCATAGGGCGGAGCCTGCATCTCGATCCGTACGATCGCGATCGACGCCCCCTTGTCGATGGCGCGCATCGGATCGGCAAGCCCGGTCGACAGCGCGATATCAAGGGAGCCTGCGGTAAGCTGCTGGGACAGCGCCGCGCTCGACTGGATGAATACCAGGTCGGGCTTGAGGTCCTCGGCCGCGTAATAGCCCTGGATGAGCCCGATGTAGATGGGCCAATGCGTCGAGGAGACCGCGCCCACCATTCCGATGGTGACTGTTTCCGCTCTCGCCATCGGCGACAGAGCGATTGTCGCGCCCGCGAGCAGCGCCGCAAACGCGTTTCTCAAGGATCGAGCCATGAGCATTTTTACTCCATCATTGCTTGGCGATCTGCGCGCGATAATGTCGCGCGATCTCCGCGCCGGTCGTCCTCCACACCCGCGCATGATTGCAAATGTAGCCGAGCGCGGCCTCGAAGGCATCGATGCGATGCGGCACGCCGGTGAGATAGGGATGTAGCGCAATCGCCATGACGCGGCCCGACTCCGCGCCCTCGCGATAGAGCACATCGAACTGCCGGCAAATCATGTCGTGGAATTCGTCGGCGGTGCGGTGCAGCCGCTCGAATACCGGCTTGTCGTTGATCTCGTGGCTGTAAGGCACGGAGATGAGTCGCCGCCCGCCGTCGAGGCTCATGACGTAAGGCTGGTCGTCGTTGGTCCAGTCGCAGACGTATTCGCAGCCTTCCGCCGCCAGCAGATCGAGCGTGTCCCAGGTTTCCTGCAAGCCCGAGCCCAGCCAGCCGACCGGCCGTGTACCGGTGGCGTCCGCGATGCTCGCCAATGCGCGGCGAATGATCGCCTTTTCCTCGCCCGGCGGCGCTTCATTGAGGCGGCGCGTATTGCTCTCGCAATGGCCCATCCATTCCCAGCCGCGCTTTCGGCCCTCTTCGATAATCTCGGGATGGTAGGCGCAAAGATCGCTGTTGAGCGCGACGGTGGCACGCATGCCATGGCGATCGAGCACCTGCATGAGGCGAAACACTCCCACCCGGTTGCCATAATCGCGCGCCGACCACGAGGGAATATCGGGCACCGGGGTGCCGGGACCGCCCGAGCCGGCCGGCACCTTCTCCATGAGCGAGAAGAACTCGATATTGGGAATCACCCAAAGCGCGACATGGGCGTCCTGCGGCCAGGTCAGGGGCGATCGGCGGATGATGGGCGAATAGGGAAACGGGCCATACGGGGCGGGCTTCATCTTGCGCCTTCAATCGGCTGATTGCGCTTTCTCAGCTCGCCTTCCTGACTGCGAGCCCGTCGAGGTGGGCGATCACCTCCTCGACATGCATCACGTCGGCGTATTTGTGATGCATGTCGAACAGATTGACCTTGTGCGAGAGACTGCTGCGGTCGAAGCAGCATTCCTCGACCAACACCACGTGAAAGCCGAAGGAATAGGCATCGACTGCGGTCGCGCGTACGCAGCCCGAGGTGCTCTCGCCGCAGACGATGAGCGTTTGCACGCCGAGCTGGGTGAGATGTGCGACGAGCGGTGTGCCGAAGAACACGCTCGCGCGCTGCTTGGTGATGACGACGTCCTGCGGTTGCGGCTTGAACTCCGGCCGGATGGCGTAATCGGCCGGATCCACCGGCGGCTTGACGCGCTTGGTCGCCGTCACCAGCCCGGGACGACTTTCGGCGCGCGTATCGCCGGTCGAATAGAAGATCGGGAGGCCGGCACCGCGCGCCGCAGTCAGCAATCGCTTGGTCGGCTCGATCGCCGCAAATGCATACTCGCCGCAGCTGTTCGGATGAGCCTTGGCAAGCTCCGCGGGTGGCCGCGGCCCGCCCCGATAGACCACGTCATAGAGATCGACCGCCAGCAAAGCCGGCTGCGCGCCGACGAAGGTCTTGCGGCGGTAACTGGAGTAAACCTGCAGCACGTCCGGCGTGACGATGTCTTTCCAGCAATGGTCTTCGAAATCATCGCTCATGCTCTCGCTCCGGTCGCCAAGCCGCGCGGGCGCGAACCCGGCAGCGCCAATTCCGATCGAGCCTAGCGGGGCGTGCAGCCCAAGTACATGTGGCGACCAAGTACATTTCGATCTGCTCTCGCAAGCGAAAAGCGTGCCACGGCGCCGCAACGGGCGAATCGCGTCCAAAAACTCATTCCTTCGCCGCTGGCGCTGTCTCTGCCATCAGCCAATCGAAATAGCCTCGATCAACGCTCTCGATCGGGATCACCAGGAGGGCGGGCGTGGTGTAGGGATGCATCTCCTTCACCGCCTTGCTGACACGCTCGGCGAGCGAGCTGCGGGTCTTGATGATCATCACCACTTCCTCGCCGCGCTCGATCGCGCCCTGCCACCAATAGTGCGAGATCATCCCCGGCAGGATGTTGACGCACGCGCACAGGTGCTGTTCGACCAGCGCGCGTCCGGCCCGCTCCGCCTCGACAATGGATGGATAGGTCGTATAGACGAAGACCGCGCGCTCCATGTTTCGCCACCCTCGGCTGCGGGCGCCGCCGCCCGCCGCGTGCGCCTCGACCGCGAGGCATCAACCGTTCCCCGACGAGGCCTGCGATGAGCCCCGCGACCCCAAACTTCGAGCGGATAGCCTTCGTCGCGAGCCCCATTGCCGAGGCGCGCGAGGCGTTCGAGCGCCTCGCTGCCCGCTACGGCAACGCCGCGCCCGAGGCTGCCGACGTCATCGTCGCGCTCGGCGGCGACGGGCTCATGCTGCAGACCCTGCACCGGTTCATGAACACGGGCAAGCCGATCTACGGCATGCATCGAGGTACCGTCGGATTCTTGATGAACGAGTTTCAACCGGATCATCTGCCGGAGCGTCTCGCCAAGGCGCAGGTTACCGTGATCCATCCGTTGCTCATGCGCGCACACGATAGCGATGGCGATATCGTTCAGTTTCATGCCTTCAACGATGTTTTTCTTTATCGCCAGACCTATCAGGCGGCGCGGCTGCGCATCCTGATCGACGGCGAGGAGCGGCTCAGCGAGCTCGTGGCCGACGGCGTGCTGGTGGCCACGCCGGCCGGATCGACCGCCTACAATCTGTCCGTTCAGGGTCCGATCATCCCCATCAGCGCACCGCTGATGGCGCTGACCCCGATCAGCCCGTTCCGGCCGCGGCGCTGGCGCGGTGCGCTCTTGCCCGACAGCGCGCGCGTGCGCGTCGAGGTGCTCGAGCCGGAGAAGCGCCCGGTCGCCGCCGTCGCCGACCACGACGAGGTGCGTTCGGTGTGCTCGGTCGACATCCACATGGATCACAGCATCTCCATGCAGATGCTGTTCGATCCGGGACACAGCCTCGATGAGCGGATTGTGCGCGAGCAATTCGGGTACTGAGAACCGCGCGGCGGCTTGGCGCGTGAGGATTGAGAGTGTTCGGATCGCTCCCCGGCTGATCGACAGGCCGGCACAAACGCGCGATAATCGACGTGTGATCCTTGGCGGGTATGTTGCCGCAGCGGTCTTGATCCATGTTCTCGAAGCTCAAAGCGGCATGGAGCCGACTCGTCGGCGGGCAAGCAACGGGCGGGACCGAAGGGCCGCCCGCGCCTGCCGTTGAATACAAGGGCTATCGCATCCGTGCGACCCCGTACCGCACGAACGGGCTCTACCAGACCGCGGGGATCATCGAGAAGGACACCCCCGAGGGAGTGAAGGAACACCGTTTCATCCGGGCCGATACCCATCAAGGCCGCGAAGACGCGATTGCGTTCGCCATCTCCAAGGCCAAGCAGATCATCGATCTGCAAGGCGACCGCATCTTCGCCCAAACCACCGGCTGACGGCGGCACGGTTTGCAGCGGCGCCGCTGCAGGAGGAGCCCATGGACCGCCGTGACGACGCAACCGGTCCCATCGGCGCCGACGCACACCCTCAACCGCAGTGCATGAACTCGCGATAGCACGGAGCAAGGCGATGGCTCAGGAGACCCAGCTGCGCCGCCACAAACGCGGCGGCCTCTATTTCGACGATTTCGTGATCGGCCACCTCTATGAGCACCCGCTCTCGCGAACGGTCACGCAGATGGACAACATGCTGTTCTCCAACATGACTTTGAACCCGCAGCCGCTGCACATCGATCGCCATTTCTGCGAGCAGGAGACCGAGTGGGGACAGCCGCTGATGAACTCGCTGTTCACGCTCGGACTGATGATCGGCATCATGGTCAACGACCTCACCGTCGGCACGACCATCGCCAATCTCGGCATGACGGAGGTGAAATTCCCGCACCCGCTGTTCGAGGGTGACACCGTGCACGTCACAACCGAGGTTATCAGCAAGCGCGAATCCACTTCGCGGCCGGGCGCCGGCATCGTCGAGTTCCACCACCGCGCCTACAATCAGGACAACAAGCTCGTGGCCGAATGTCGCCGCCAGGTCTTCATGCGCATGCGGCCGCGGTGATGCGCTCGCTGCTGTTCGTCCCGGCAGACGCCGCAAAAAAGCTCCACAAGGCGATGACCAGCGGCGCCGACGCGCTGATCGTCGACCTCGAAGACTCGATCCCGGCCCCAGGCAAATCGGACGCACGGCTGAGCGCCGCAGCGTTCATCCGAGATGCCGTCACGGCGACGCACCGCCCCCGCCTGTTGGTTCGCATCAACGGATTTGCCACCGGTCTCGCCGATGCCGACCTCGATACCATCGTGCCGGCGCGTCCCGACGCCATCATGCTGCCAAAAGCGGAGGGCGGCGCCGACGTCGTGCGTGCCGACGCAAAGCTCTTGGCCCGTGAGGCGATGGCGGGCCTGCCCGACGGCTGCATCAAGATCGTCGCGATCGCCACCGAAACCGCAACCGCGCTGTTCCTGGCCGGCACCTATTGCGGGGCCAGCGAGCGGCTCGAGGCATTGACCTGGGGCGCCGAAGATCTTTCAGCCGAACTTGGCGCCGAAGCGAACCGCGACGGCGATGGCCGTTTTCTCGATCCGTACCGGCTCGCGCGCGCGCTCTGCCTGGCGGGCGCCGCGTCGGCGCGGGTGCAAGCCATCGATACCGTCACCGTCGATTTCCGCAATGCTGCAGCACTGCGCCGCGAGACCGAGGAAGCCCGCCGCGACGGCTTCACCGGCAAAATGGCGATTCACCCGGCGCAGGTGCCCATCATCAACGAGGTGTTCACCCCCTCTCCGGCGGCGCTTGCACAGGCGCGCGCCGTCGTCGCTGCGTTCGAGGCCAATCCGGGCAAAGGAACGGTCGGCATCGACGGCGTGATGTACGACCGACCGCATCTCGAGCGCGCCCGGCAAGTGCTGGCGCGAGCGGAAGCCGCCGGAATTACCTGAGATCTTCAGTTCCTCGCGGTGCGGCTGTCGCCTACTCCGTTTTCCCGTACACCGCGTTTGGATCGAACGTTCGCTCGCCGTCACGAAATTCGAGCGTCACTGCGCCCGCCTTGCCGAGCGGCACCGCACGATAGAAACATGAGCGCCGTCCGGTATGACAGGCGCCGGGGCCCTCCTGCTCGACCCTGATCCACACCGCGTCCTGGTCGCAGTCGATCCGCATCTCGACAACGCGCTGGACATGACCGGAGGATTCGCCTTTGCGCCAGAGGCTTCGGCGCGAACGGCTGAAATACCAGGCTTCGCCGGTGGCAATGGTCTGCTGCAATGCCTGCGCGTTCATGTGCGCGACCATCAGCACGTCGCCCGATCGCGCATCGGTGACGACACAGGTGACGAGCCCATCGGCGTCGAATTTGGGCGCCAACGCGCGGCTTTCCTCGACCTCGTCAATTGAGCCGCGCTGGGCAAAGGGTGAAAGTTCGTCAGACAAGCAGGCCCTCGCGCAAATCGAAGTCTTCCTCGCGGGGCAGCGACGATCCGCTCGGCGTGCCGGCGCGACCCTCTCTCCGGTCGTTCCCGCGCAAGCGGGGCAGCGATGATCACGGATCGGCGGTTATGGGTCCCCGCTTTCGCGGGGACGACCCGTGGGTGTAGCTACGCGTGCAAGACGCGGGCGCATTATATCGGGTTTTTACCAGTGGAGGCTCGCCATCGCG
>CBFGVM010000145.1:0-9683 GCA_965652015.1 uncultured Alphaproteobacteria bacterium | reverse complement strand
CTCAATCCCACCGTGCACCAGCAGGTGCTCGATCAAATCATGGTGGCGAATCTCAAGGACAACGAACAAAGCTGGAAATTACTACCCGACGGCTCCTCGAATCGCATAAAACCGGCGGAGGGGGAGGAGCCCTTCAACGCTCACAAATACTTCATGACGAATCCGAGTCTGTCGGGCCGTGGCAAATCGCTCAAAGAATCGTCCCCGCGAAGCCTTATACGCCGTCTCGACCGCTCGTAAGCGGCGCCGCCCCGCCATGAATATCGCGCAAGGTCGTCTCGATTACGGGCCGCCGGTCGCAGTGATCGATATCGGCTCGAATTCCGTGCGCCTGGTCGTCTATGAAGGCCTCACTCGCAGCCCAACCCCAATCTTCAACGAAAAAGTACTCGCCGGTCTCGGGCGCGAGGTGCAGACGAAAGGCCTGCTCGCCCCGGACGCGGTGGAGAAAGCCCTCGCCGCGCTGCGGCGCTTTCGTGCGCTATGCGACCGCATGCAGGTTACCCAACTGTGGGCAATCGCGACCGCGGCATGCCGAGAGGCAAAAAACGGCAAGACTTTCGTGGCCGAAGCCGAAGGCATCTGCGCCACCAAGATCGACGTCCTCTCCGGCAAGCGCGAGGCGGAGTTGTCCGCGCTGGGCGTCGTGTCGGGTTTTCACAGACCCGATGGCATCGTCGGCGACCTCGGCGGCGGCTCGCTCGAACTGACCGAGGTTCACGGGCACCGCATCAAGACCGGTTTGACTCTGCCCTTGGGCGGCCTGGCGCTGCAGGACATTTCATCCAAATCGATCAAGAAAGCGGAAAAGATCGTCCGCGCGGCGCTCGAGGAAGCTCTCCTGCTCGAAGCCGGCAGGGGCCGCACCTTCTACGCCATCGGAGGCACTTGGCGCGCGCTCGCACGACTGCACATGTGGCAGACGGGCTACCCGCTGCACGTCATGCACGGCTACGTGATGCCGGCGCGGGAGGCGTTCGAGTTCTCCAGTCTCGTGCACCGCGTCGATCCCGAGATGCTCTCGCAAATCGAGGTAGTGACCGATGCGCGCCGTCCGCTGCTCGCCTATGCCGCGCTGGTGCTGGAAAACGTGGTGCGGATTGCGCGGCCCAAGGACATCGTGATCTCGGCGCTCGGCGTGCGCGAAGGCCTGTTGTACTCGATGCTCGATCCTAAGGAGCGCGAGAAGGACCCGCTGATCGCCGCCGCGAGCGAGCTCAACGTGCTGCGCTCGCGCTCGCCCGCCCATGGCGAGGAGCTGATCGCGTGGACCGACCGCTTCATGGCGTCCTCCGGGCTCGACGAGACGGCGGAGGAGCGACGGTTGCGCCACGTGGCGTGTCTCCTCGCCGACATCGGCTGGCGGGCGCATCCCGACTACCGCGGGGAGCAATCGCTCAACATCATTGCCAATGCCGCCTTCGTCGCCGTCGATCATCCCGGCCGCACCTTCATGGCGCTCGCCGTATTCTTCCGCCATGTCGGTCTTGTCGACGAGGAGCTCTCGCCCAGACTGCGCGAACTCGCCTCGACGCGCCTGCTTGATCGTGCGCGCGTGCTGGGTGCGGCGCTACGGGTCGCCTATCTCGTCTCTGCCTCGACGACCGGCGTGCTGCCGAGGACGCCGATGGTAGTCGAGCGCGGTCGATTGTCGCTGCGCTTCGACAACGGCTTGAAGGCGCTTGCCGGAGAGCGTGTATTCGTACGGCTGCGCCAGCTCGCGCGGCTCATCGGCCGCGAGCCGGTGATGGAGATGGCGTGATAGACAGCCGCAATGGCGCGCGGCTCATTCCGAGTCGGAGCCACGATTTTCACGTGCTGTCGTTCCCTGCGAGGACGCTCGCTTCGCGAGGATCTATGATCTCCGGCCGGTGACCATGGGTCCCCGCTTGCGCCGGGACGACCGACAATTGCGAGGAGGGGTGTCATGCCGTTTTGGCAGCGCTTGCTGATCACGGTCGCGGTCATGCTGCTGGCGAGCTACCTCGTCGGGCTGCTCTGGCACTGGCTCTTCAACTCGGAGATTCCAAGCTACCTCAGCGGACTCGTCGGCGGCGTCAGCGCGGTTCCGACGTGGGAGTTCCTGCAGCGGATCCGCCCGAAACAGTAGCCGAGCGGCTTGGTTCGAGCACTCCAGTCGTCGGCTGTCGTCCTTGACCGCTAAAGGCGCTTGCGGCGCCGCACCACTGATGGCGAAGGAATAGGGCCATGTGTGCTCTCCCGGCGCGATAGCGACCCATCATGACGCTCTCGCCGCACCAACCGGGAGGGATCAGTCCCGCTCCAGCGCCACGACACGGCCTTTGTCGATCGCGAGCGAGAGCCGCCCCTGCTTGAGCGCGAGGGCCTTGTTGCCGAACAGCTCGCGCCGCCAGCCGGAGAGCGCGGGTACATCGGCATCGTCATCCGCGGCGATACGGTCGAGATCTTCGACGGTTGCGATCACCTTCGCGGCGACCCCGTGCCGCTCCGCGGTCATGCGCAGCAACACCTTGAGCAGTTCCACCGTCGCTTGGCCATTGAGCGGCGGCTTGGGGCGCTCGAGCCGCGGCAATGTCTTCGGATCACGCGCGAGCCCGCGCCGGACCGCCTCGACGATCGCCTCGCCCCATTTCGACCGCTCGAATCCCCTGGGCAGGGAGCGCAGGCCCGCAAGCCGTTCGATAGTGGTTGGCGCCTGCACCGCGACATCGCCGACGACGTCGTCCTTGAGCACGCGCCCGCGCGGCACGTCGCGCTCCTGCGCCTCGCGCTCACGCCAGGCGGCGACCTCGATCAGCACGGCAAGTTCCTTGGGCTTGCGCACCCGAGTCTTCAGACGTTCCCAGGCGTGTTCGGGCTCGAAACGATAGGTCGCAGGCGAGGTGAGGACCTTCATCTCTTCGCGCATCCACTCGGTGCGTCCGCGCTTCTCGAGATCGGCGGAGAGCTTGAGGTAGACGTCGCGCAGGTGGGTGACGTCCGAGATCGCATAGGCGAGCTGCGCCTCGCTCAGTGGCCGACGCGTCCAGTCGGTGAAGCGATGCGACTTGTCGAGAGTGTCACCCGTGACGCGCTGTACCAGCTGATCGTAGGAGATGGAATCGCCATAGCCGAGTACCATGGCGGCAACCTGAGTGTCGACGATGGGCGAGGGAATGATGCCGGCTTCGTGCCAGCAGATTTCAATATCCTGGCGGGCGGCGTGAAATACCTTGATGACGTTCTCGTTGCCCATCAGGGTGAAGAACGGAGCAAAATCGATTCCCGCAGCGAGCGCGTCGATCACAACCGCCTCTTCGGGGCTCGCCATTTGCGCTACGCACAGCCGAGGATAGTAGGTGCTTTCGCGCAAGAATTCGGTATCGACCGTGACGAAGGGGTGTCGCCCCATGCGCGCGCAGGCGTCCGCGAGCTTTTTGGTCGTCGTGATCGGCTGCATGGGGGCTAGATAGCGCAGACCGCTCGTTTTGTCAGGGGCGGAGGCGAGGCCCGGCGGAGGGAATCGACGTTGTCCACTCCGCACTGCAGATTGCGGCGCCGGCCGGCGCCTTCCGCAGGTCCGAGCAAGTGTGCGCCTTACCTCGCGCCGCGCACGCCCGGCATGTGGATGAATTCCCAGGGCGAGGGCATTTGCGGGACCGGCACTTCGATCAGGGTCGGCCCATCCCGGCGCTTGAACGCACGCTTGAGCGCCGCCCGCAGCTCTTGTGGGCTGCGCGCATGTTCGGCCTCGGCGCCGAAGCTTTGCGCATAGCGCACGAAATCCGGATTGGTGAGATCGCTCGCGATCACGTGGTTACCGAACTGCTCCTCTTGCGTGCGCCGCACATTGCCGAAGGCGCCATCGTTGAACACGACGACGGTCAACGGAATGCGATGGTGCACCGCGGTGGCAAGCTCGTTTGACGTGAACAGAAAGCCGCCGTCGCCCGTAATCGACAGCACCGGCACGTCGGGGCGTGCGTGCTGCGCGCCGAGTGCGGTGGCATAGCCCCAACCGAGATTGTCCTGATAGCCGGGCGAAAGGAAGGTTCTCGGCCTATAGACCGGAAGCAGGAGCCGGGCCGCAAACCCGATCTGGGTGACCTCGTCGACGAAGATGCCGTCCTCGGGAAGCTCCGCGCGAATCGCGTCGAGAAAGGCGATCTGCGGCGCAAGCTTTTGGAGCCGCCCGCGCATCTTGGCTTGCCGCTCCTCCATTTCCGCGCGCCGGGAGGGACGATGGTGCGCGGGGAGCGCATCGATCAGGCGATGCAAAATCGGCTTAGCGTCGCCGGTGAGTGCCACCGCCGGGCGGGCGAACCGTTCCGGTTCATCGGGATCTGCATCGATGCGGATGACGGCGAGCTCCGCATCCATGCCCCAGTGCGCATAGCCGTAAAAGAGCCGCGTGCCGATGCCGAGCACCACGTCGGCTTCGCCCCACAGCTCGCGGCCGAGCGGCAGCGTCACGCTCAGCGGATCGCGGCTGTCGAGCACGCCGCGGCCGCGCCGATAGGCGAGCACCGGCGCTTGCAACAGCCGCGACAGATCGGCGACTTCGGCCGCCGCATCTTGCGCGCCGCCACCGACAACGATCAACGGCCGTTTGGCGTCGGCAAGGCGCTGGGCGGCATTGCCAATCTCCTCCTCATCGATCGGCTCCTCCGGCACGGGGAGAACCGGCGCGGCCGCAGGCACAGGGCCGCTGCGGCCCCAAACGTCGATCGCGCATTCCAGCACCGCCGGACCGGGACGGCCCATGCGCATCGCGCGCAAGGCTCGTGCGACGAGCGGCGCGGCCTGCATCGGCGCGCGAATGCGTGCGGAGAAATCGACCAGGCGGGCGACGATGCCGGCCTGGTCGCGAATCTCGTGCAGGTGGCCGAGGCCGCGGCCAATCGCGGATTGCGGGATTTGCCCGATCAGGGCGAGCACCGGCGCGTTCATTCCGTACGCCGTAAGCAGCGCGGCCGCGGAATTGAGCAAGCCCGGTCCGGGCACCACGGAATAGACCTGCGGCCTGCCGGTCGCGAGCGCCGCGCCGAGCGCCAGATAGGCCGCGCCTTGCTCGTGCCGCGTGTGAATGGTGCGGATGCGCGCTGCCGCCTGGAACAGCGCGTCGAACAAGGGATCGTTATGCACACCGGGCAGCGCGTAGATTGCGTCGATACTGTGCGCGATGAGCGCTTCCACCGTTGCTTCGGCGGTCGTCATCCGCACGGCCGCGTCGGGTGTCTTGGGCTGCTTCGTCTTGCTCATGATGTCTGAACTTGTGCAGATGGATGCCGCGCTGTCGAGGCCTCCAGGATCGACGATGCGCAGTCGTTAAACCTCACTCTGGAAGCCGCCGACTAATTGCCGAATGGCTCGAGCGGAAACTGGCAAGGAATTTCATCATTGCTGTAAGCTTGGTCGCCATCGGCGTCCCGTCTACTCGCCTGAACTCGACGCGCTGTGCCGTTTCAACGGACGGCGCCATCGCAGCCCGCTCGTTCTTGACAAGCGAGCCCGCGCATGTGCCTTTCCGCGCGGCATTGAGGGATTGAATGGCCGCCATGCACCGTTATCGCACCCACACCTGCGGCGCCCTGCGCGCAGGCGACATCGGTAAAGAGGTGCGCCTTTCCGGCTGGTGTCACCGCATCCGCGACCACGGCGGCGTACTGTTCATCGACCTGCGCGACCATTACGGCATCACCCAAGTGGTGGCTGATCCCGACTCGCCGGCCTTCAAGATGGCGGAGACGCTGCGCTCGGAATGGGTAGTGCGGATCGACGGCAAGGTGCGCCGGCGCCCCGCCGGCACCGAAAATCCGGAACTGCCGACGGGTGCCGTCGAGGTCTATATCAACGAAATCGAGGTGCTAGGCCCGGCCGCTGAGCTGCCGATGCCGGTCTTCGGGGAGCAGGAATATCCGGAAGACATTCGGCTGAAGTACCGCTTCCTCGATCTGCGCCGCGAGCGGCTGCACCGAAACATCATGATGCGCGGTGCGGTGATCGATTCCATCCGGCGGCGCATGAAGGAAGAAGGCTTCTTCGAGTTTCAGACGCCGATCCTGACCGCATCCTCGCCCGAGGGCGCGCGCGACTATCTGGTCCCCTCGCGGCTGCATCCAGGGAAGTTTTACGCGTTGCCGCAGGCGCCGCAGCAGTTCAAGCAGCTGATCATGATTGCGGGCTTCGACCGCTACTTTCAGATCGCGCCGTGCTTCCGCGACGAGGATGCGCGGGCGGACCGCTCGCCCGGCGAATTTTATCAGCTCGATCTGGAAATGAGCTTCGTCACCCAGCAGGACGTCTTCGACGCGGTCGAGCCGGTGATGCGGGGGGTGTTCGAGGAGTTTGCAAACGCAAAGCCGGTGACGCAGAAGTTTCCGCAAATTCCCTATCGAGAGGCGCTGCTCAAATACGGATCCGATAAACCGGATCTGCGCAACCCGCTGGTCATTGCCGACGTCACCGATGAGTTCAATGAGGCGACTGTTACATTCAACGCTTTCAAGAACATCATCAAGGCGGGCGGCGTCGTCCGCGCGATTCCAGCGCCCGGCGCGGCGAGGCAGCCACGCTCCTGGTTCGACAAGCTCAACGAGTGGGCGCGTTCCGACATGGGTGCAGGCGGGCTTGGATATATCGTATGGGAGGGCGACGAAGGCAAAGGTCCGATCGCCAAATTGGTGCCGGCCGACGTTCAGCAAAGGCTCCGCGTCAAGGCCGGCGTGGGGTCGGGCGATTGCCTGTTCTTCGCCGCCGACAAACCGGCAGGCGCCGGCAGGCTTGCGGGAGCGGCGCGCAGCAAGATCGGCGAGGAGCTGGGGCTGATCGCCAAGGATCGCTTCGACTTCTGCTGGATCGTCGATTTCCCCATGTACGAGTGGAATGAGGAGGAGAAAAAAATCGACTTCTCACACAATCCATTTTCGATGCCGAACATGGCGCCGGAGGACTTCCTTGTGCTCGACCCCGCCGACCGCGAAAGGATCTTGTCCATCAGGGCGATCCAATACGATATCGTCTGCAATGGTGTTGAGCTGTCGTCGGGTGCGATCCGCAATCACCGCCCCGACGTCATGCGCAAGGCGTTTGCCATCGCCGGCTACGGCGAGAATACGCTCGAGCAGAAGTTCGGCGGCATGTTGCGCGCGCTTTCGCTCGGCGCGCCGCCGCATGGCGGCATCGCGCCAGGCATCGACCGCATCGTGATGCTGCTGTGCGGGGAAGAGAACCTGCGCGAGGTCGTGCTCTTTCCAATGAACCAGCGCGCCGAAGATTTGATGATGGGCGCGCCGTCCGAGGTCTCGCCGAAGCAGCTGCGCGAGCTGCACATCCGCCTGGCGCTGCCGGAAAAAAGCGGTTGAGCGTAGCCGCGCGAGTGCTGCCAACCGAGCTCTCCCGCGGCTCTGCAGGATCCGATAACATGCCGCTCGTTAGCTGGGCACATCGAGGGGCTCGCCATGTCGCCGTTTGGTGTCATACCGCGCGCGATCGTCGCTGCGGTCGTTATCGCGACCATGCCTGCTGCGGCTGTTGCGCAACCAACGTTGAAAATCTTCGATGCGCATCTGCACTACAATCAGGAGCCAAATCCCTTTTATTCGCTCGAGCGCGTACTCGATGTTTTTCGCCGCAACAATGTCGCCGGCATCCTGGCGAATAGCCGACCCAACAAGGGCACGCATCAGCTTGTCGACGCCAGGGCTGCCGGACTTTGGGTGGTGCCGTTCATCCGTCCTTATCGTACGCGCGACGACGTACAGAATTGGTCGACCGATCCCGCGATCTACGATCTGATCGAGACCGAATACAAGCGCGGCTATTTTCGTGGCGTCGGCGAGTTTCACATTTACGGTGAGGCTGCGCAGCGACAGCTGGTCAAGCAAGTTGTCGACTTTGCCGCCGAGCGCAACCTTTATGTTCTTGCCCATTGCGACGAGGCGGCGCTCTCAATTTTGCTCGCGCACAATCGCAGAGCCAAGATCATCTGGGCCCATACCGGATTTTCGACGCCGACGGGGCGGGTGCGGGAGCTACTGGAGACACATCCTGAGCTGATGGGCGAGCTCTCCTACCGCGGCGGGCTCACCGACGCCGACGGCAAGCTTGCCGCCGAGTGGCGAGAGCTGTTCGCCCGTCATTCCGACCGCTTCCTGCTCGGCTCCGACACATGGATCAACGAGCGCTGGTTTGGCTACGACACCATCATGCAGACCTATCGCGGCTGGCTCGCGCAGCTTCCCGAAGCGCAGGCGAGGCGCATCGCCCATGGCAATGCCGAGCGCTTGTTCGGCGGCAAGGTCGAGTAAGCGCGGCATTCTCGACGGTGACTTCAGCTCGCCCTCAGCTGCGGTAACAGCCTGAGCGCGTTCGCGCGTTCGATGGCCTGCTGGTCGGCCGCCGCGAAACCCCAGTCGGCGATGCCCCGGTTCACCTCGGCGCCGTCGCGGAACGGATAATCGGTGCCGTACAGCACCTGCGAGATTGATACCATCTTGAGGAGCGCGGCGATCTGGCCCGGCGTGTTGCCTTGCGCGAGCTCGTAATAGAATTTCCTGAATTCGGGCAACGGCCCTTCCGGAAGATTCGCCGGCTTGCGCTCTTCGGCGAGGCGGATGAAACGGCCGGTGAGGAATGGCAGCGTTCCACCGCTGTGGGAGAAGATCCAGCGAATATCCGGAAACTTCATCGCCGTTCCGCTGAACACCAGATGCGCGATGGTGCGCGTGGAATCGGTCGCGTATTCGATCGATCCCGGCGGGATGCCGGGAACGAGGCCGCGGCAGCAAGCAGGCGTGGTGGGGTGGACATAGATGACGGCCTTGCGCCGGTTGAGCTCCTCGTAGACGGGAGCAAAGGAAGGATCGCCGAGATATTTGTCCTGATAGCTGGTCAAGAGACCGATGCCGTCCGCCTTGAGCGTGTCCAAGGCGTACTCGATCTCCTTCAGGCTTCCTTGCACGTCGGGTGGTGCGATGACGGCGAACAGGCCGAAACGGCCAGGATGGTCTCTTACGAGCTGCGCGCCGTACTCGTTGAGCTGGCGCGCAAGGCTGCGCGCTTCCGCGACATTGTCCCCGTACCAGACGCCGGGCTGGACTATCGACAGCACCGCGGTCGCAATGCCGCTCTTGTCCATGTCCTCGAGCGAGGACGCGGGCGACCATTTCGCCGGAGGCCCGCTCGGGCGGCGTCCTGGCGCCATCATGGCGTCGACGTGGAATTGGGGAAGGAAGTGGTGATGCACGTCGATCCGCGTCCTGGCAGCTTGCGCGGCCGCAGGCCGCGGCCGGGCAATGGCCGGGAGCAATCCTAGGGCGGCCACGCCAGCCAAAAAGCTTCTCCGCGCCGGGTTTGCCCCCGCGCGCGGCGGCTCGCAGCACGTGCAACGCAAAAACATGCGTCGTTGGCGATTGGCGCTCATTTCTTCCTCGCGATTTGCATCGAACGTTAGCGTCTGTTCGAGCCTTCTTCTAGGCGCAGCACCGGTCCCGGCAGCCGCGCCCGGCACGCACGAATCAACAGTCTCGCGAGTGATTCGCGCAGGCGCTGGCAAACCGGCCGTCTGCATCGGCAATGCTGCGTGGCACGGCATGGCCGCTCTCGCACGAGTGCGAGGACTTCGTCCGCGCCGGCGGTGCGGCTGTCTCCGCGCCGCATCGGCCGGCGCTAGGGGTTTCTAAACCTCTGCGCTGCAGAATCTTCTTGACTCCCGGGGGGTG
>CBFGVM010000144.1:0-9734 GCA_965652015.1 uncultured Alphaproteobacteria bacterium | reverse complement strand
GCTATTGATTGAGCCAGCGCCGCATGAAGCCGAGCAGGCCCTGCGGCATGAAGATCACCATGGCGATGAAAATCACGCCCACCGGAATGAGGTAGTATTCGGTGAAGAAGCGCGAGAACGCCTCGCGCAGCAGCAGGAAGAAACCGGCGCCGACGATCGGTCCGACCAGCGTGCCGATACCGCCCATGACGTTGAAAATCACGGTCTCGCCGGAGACCAAGAAGTACACGAAGTCCGGCGCGGCGAAACGGTTTTGCAGCGCGTAGAGCACGCCGGCGAGTCCCGCGAAGAGGCCGGAGAGCATCACCGCCACGATCTTGTAGCGATCGACCGCGTAGCCGATGGCGCGGGTGCGCGGCTCGTTCTCGCGGATCGATTGCAGCACCATGCCGAAGGGCGATTGCGTGATGCGCCGCAGGATCAGGTATGACGCCGTGACCACCGCGAGGACGAACCAGTGCAGCGTCTCGGACGTAAACGGCTCCGAGTACAGTCCGGGAATTTCCAGCGGCGGGCGGCGGAAGGTCAATCCGTTCTCGCCTCCGGTCACCTCCGTCCACGTGAAGATGATGACGTAAAATATTTGCGAGAAGATGAGCGTGGTGATGGCGAAATAGATGTCGCGCAGCCGCGTGCTGAAATAGGCGACGAACAAGGCGATCGCCGCCGATCCGACGAGGCCATAGAGCATGGCGAGCCACAGGTTGGGCGGCCTGACCATCAACAGCGCGGCCGCGGCGCCGTACATGCCGAGGCCAAAGAAGGCCGAATGCCCGAACGACACCATCCCCGTGTAACCGATCAGGATGTCGGATGACATCGCCAGCAGGCCCCAGATCAGGATCTCCGTCAGGAACCGGCGCCAAAATTCCGGCAGCACCAGCGGCGCCACGATCAGCAGCGCCAAGATGATGCAGAAGCCCGTCCAGTAGATGATCGCGGAGCGCTTGCTCATTTCGGTGTCGGAACGAAGAGGCCGGTCGGCCGGAACAGGAGGGTAAGAATGAGAACCACGAACGAGACGATGACCGCCTGCGCCGGGCTCACCCAGATCGAGGCGTAAGCCTCCAGCAGGCTGATGAAGATCGAGGCGGCGATGGAGCCGCCGAGATTGCCCATCCCGCCGACAACCACGACGATGAAAGCTTTCAACACCCAGTCGAGTCCCATCGCATGATTGACGCCGACCAGCGGGCCGAACAGCACGCCGCTTGCCGCGGCCATGCCGGCGCCGATGGCAAACACAGCGGTGTGAACCCATAACACCGGAATTCCCATCGCCTCCGCCATGACGCGATCCTGGGTGGTGGCGCGGATCCAGATGCCGTAGGTGCCGTATTTGAGAAACAGCCAAAACGCGCCGATGATGGCGGCCGAAAGCGCGGCGATGAGCACGCGATACCAGGGATATTGGAGGTGGAAGAGCGTGAACTGGCCGGTGAAAGGTTCCTGAATCTTGCGCGCCACCGGTCCAAACTGCCACAGCGCGTAATTTTGCATGACCAGCGAAATGCCGAAGGTGGCGAGGATCGTCGTGAGAGGATCGCGGCCGAGCAGCGGACGCAGCGTCGTGATCTGCAAGGCCGCTCCGATCAGCGCGACGATCAGCGTGGCGAACAACAGCGCAAGCCAGAAGCTGCCCGTCGCTGCCAGCACGACGACGCCCATATAGGCGCCGAACATGAACAGCTCGCCATGCGCGAAGTTGACGACATCCATGATGCCGAAGATCAGCGTCAACCCGGAAGCGATCAGCGCCAGGATCATGCCGGTGACGATGCCGTTCACCGTCTGGATCAGCAGTTCCTCGTAGGGAATTGCCTGAAAGAATCCCAGCACGCTGGTCATACTATACCCCCAGATACTGGTGGATGACCGGGTCGTCGACCTTGAGCGCGGATGCCGGGCAGTGATGCCGCACCGCGCCTTTCTCCATGATGTAGATGCGCTGGCTGGCGTCGAGCGTCAGCGGCACATTCTGCTCCACCAGCAGGATTGCGACGCCGTCGCGGTGCAGCACATCGATGATTTGCCGGATCTGCGAGACCATGCGCGGCATCAGCCCTTCGGTGGGCTCGTCCAGCAGAATGATCTTGGGCTCGAGCATCATCGCCCGCGCGATGGCGAGCATCTGCTGCTCGCCGCCCGAGAGCGTGCCGCCGGCCTGGTTCCGCCGCTCGGCCAGCACCGGGAAATAGGCAAAGGCCTTGTCCAGGAGCTCCTGCTTTCTCGCTTCGGTCATGCCATGGCGATCGAGACCGGTGCGAAGGTTCTCCATCACCGTCAACAGGCGAAAAATCCGCCGATCCTCGGGCACGTAGCCCACTCCGAGGCGCGCCAATTTGTGCGCGGGCAGATTGGTGACGGGTTTGCCGGCGAACAGCACTTTGCCGCGCGTGGGATGGATGAGACCCATGATGGTCTTGAGCGTCGTGCTCTTGCCGACGCCGTTGCGCCCGAGGAGGCCCACCACCTCGCCGCTGCCGACGTGCAGCGACACGCCATGCAAGATGTGGCTCTTGCCGTAATAAGTGTGCACGTCCTCGACCGCGACGAGCCGTTCCATGGGTTTTGGATCCGGGCTCATGTCTTGAGATAGACCTCCAGCACCCGCGGGTTCTGCTGGATCTCCGCCGGCGTTCCCTCCGCCAGCAGATCGCCGTAGTGCAGCACGGTGATGCGCTGAGCGAGCGCCATCACCACTTGCATGTCGTGCTCGACGATGAGGATCGTGAGGTCCTTGGCGATGCGCCGCACCAGCTCCATGGTGTCGTGGGTCTCGGCTGTGCTCATGCCCGCCGTCGGCTCGTCGAGGCAGAGCAACTGGGGCTCGGTCGCGAGCGCAATGCCGATCTCGAGATTGCGCTGTTCGCCGTGGGAAAGATTGGCGGCGAGCTCGTGCGCCTTGGCTCGCAAGCCCACAGACTCCAGTACCGCTTCGGCCTTTTCAAGGATGTCACGGTAGGCGCTGTGGTGCCTCAGCATGCTCCAGGCGTGCCGGCGCGATTGCGCGGCGATGCGCACGTTCTCCAGCGTAGTGGCGTTGGGCAGGATGTTGGTGATCTGGTAGGAGCGGGCGATGCCCTTCTGCGAGATCAGGTTGGGTGGAAGCCCGGCGATGTCCTCGCCGTCGAACATGATTCGGCCCGAGGTCGGACGAAGCACGCCGGTGAGGCAGTTGAAGAATGTGCTCTTGCCGGCGCCGTTCGGACCGATGATCGCGCGGATCTCGCCTCGGCGAATTTCGAAATTGACGTTATCGAGCGCGGTCAGTCCGCCAAAGCGGACGGTGAGCCCCTCCGTGCGCAACAGAGGACCCGTCGCGCCTTCCCGAACGTCGCCGTCCGGGAAGGTCGCATCGATGGATAGCGCGGACGCCACTTAGGTCGCGGCGAACTTGCAGTCGGGCGGGAATATCGTCTTTTCCTTCGGGACCACCTCGAGGATGCGGGACTTGCCGTCCTTGATCTCGAAGACGAACTCGCGAATGAATGCCTGGTGATCCTCCTTGCGCAGGACCTTGTCACCCTGCGGGAAGTCGTCGCCTTCTTTCATCTCCAAGCCTTCCAGCGCCTCGATCAGCTTCATCGTGTCCTCGCGGCCGCGGAAGCCCGACTTCTCCATGCCGAGCTTCAGTGCATTCATCGCCTCGTAATTCGACTGCACGTAGCGGTCGGGCAGCGGGCCCGAGGGATCGATCTGTTTGAGGCGGGCGACGGCGTCGTCCATGAACTTCTTGTGCGAGGGCGTGTTGAGCACGCCTTCCAGAACCGGCAAATACCGGTTGATGCCGACGAACCCCTCGATCTTGTTGCCGAGCGCCGGAAGATTGGTGGACTCGGCGATAGCGCCATCGCCCGCCCATTTGTACTTCTTGGTCAGGCCGAGATCGTACGCCTGGTTGCCGATCGTCACGCCGTCCTTGCCGAAGAAGATGGCGAACAGGCCGTCGAAATTGCCGCTGATCTTGGAGAGGAATGCCGTCATGTCCGCCGTGCCGAGGGGAATGCCGGTGCTGCCGACCACGTCGCCGCCGGCCTTCTTGATTTGCTGGACGTAGGCATCGCGCGTCGACTGGCCCCAGGCGTAGTCGGCATACGCGATGTGCCAGGTCTTGCCCATCTTCACGAGTGAAGGTGCGAACGCCACCGCCTGCGCCGGCGCATAATCGAACGGCCGGAACGTATAGCGGCTGCATTTCGTCGTGGTGAGCGTGGTGTCGAGGCACACGCCGATCATGTTGACGACTTTATGTTCGTCGAACACCGGCTGGCAGGCGAGGCAGACATTGGAAAGAAATCCGCCTTGGTGGATGTCGATCTTATCCTCGACCAGGAGCTTCTCGGCCTTGCGGCGTCCCACGTCGGGTTTGGACTCGTAGTCCGCCACGATGAGCTCGATGGGCCGGCCGTTGATACCGCCGGCCTTATTGATGCGATCGACCGCCATCTGCGAGCCGACCAGCGCCGTCTTGCCGCCGGCCGCAGCCGCGCCCGACAGCGGCTGCAACGTGCCGATCTTGTACGGCTTGGCTTGGCCGAAGGCGGCTTGCCAGGGCGCCGGCACCAGCATGGTCGCGCCGAGCGCGCCCGCCGCTGCAGAGGTGTATCCGATCAAGCGGCGCCGCGTGACCTTGCCGCGGTACCAGAATTCCTCGGTCCAATCGTTCTTGTCAGTCATCGTGTGTTCCTCCCAGGTCGGGCTCTTATGGTGGAAATGCCAACTGCCGATCTCGGCGGGCGCAGCGTGCCTACCCTCGGCCAAGGTCTCGAGAGGATACTTCAGGACATGCGCGCCCACAACGCGTCACCGTTGTCGCGGGGCGTCCGACCGACGTCGAGCCAGCCGTGGATGCAGCGGTGGTCCGCGCGTTGCCTGATGATAAGATAGGCAGCCGGTGCGCGCGTTTTCGGCCGCCGGGAGGAAGTCCCCATGTCGGTTCTCGCCACGCCTCGCAGATCGTCCGTCCTTCCGCAGACCGGCCGCGACGCGCGGCTTGCCGCCCGCGGCGGCGGTTTTAAGGGCCAGACGGCGGGCGTGGCCCCGGGTTACGTGCAGGGCAACCTCGCCATTCTGCCGGGCAGCTTGGCCACCGATTTCCTGCGCTTCTGTCAGCTCAACCCCAAACCCTGCCCGCTGCTGGCCGCTTCGGCGCCAGGCGACTACCGCTTGCCGACGCTGGCGGACGATCTCGACATCCGCACCGACCTGCCGCGTTATCGGGTATTCCGTCACGGCGAGCTCATCGACGAGCCGGCCGACATTCGCGCCTATTGGCGTGACGATCTGGTCGCTTTCGTCCTTGGCTGCTCGTTCTCGTTCGAGGACGCGCTCATCGAGGGCGGCATCGAGCTGCGTCACATCAGCTTGAACGTCACGGTGCCGATGTATCGCACCTCGATTGCAACCGTGCCGGTGGGTCCGTTCCACGGGCCGATGGTCGTCTCGATGCGGCCGCTGAAGCCGGCGGATGCGATCCGCGCCATCCAGATCACCACGCGCTTTCCTTCCGTGCACGGCGCGCCGGTCCATATCGGCAAGCCCGAGTTGATCGGCATCGCCGACCTGATGAAACCCGACTACGGGGACCCGCTGCCGCTCCAGGCCGATGAAATCCCGGTGTTCTGGGCCTGCGGCGTCACGCCGCAATCGGTCGTGACGATGGCCAAGCCCGAATTCTGCATCTCCCATTATCCCGGCTGCATGCTGGTCACCGACCGCCGCAACAGCGAGTTCGCCATCATGTGATGGGGTTGCGAAAGCGGGCGAGGAAACTGCGCCCGGGACACATTTGCGCCGGCGCTCAACGGCGCTGCCGTTGCGTCCAGGTTTTGGCCTTTTCGTAGGCCGCCTGCTGGGAGACTCCGAATTGCTCCCCGATTTGTCGCCACAACGCGCCGGCCCGATGCGCCCGCGCCATGGCTTTGCCTCTGGGTTCGCCCCGCGCCACGGCGCGCGCCAGCTCGCGCAGCGCCTTGCGCTGCGCCTTTTGCCGCACCTTCATTCGTTTCCTGGCTTCCTGCGACCGTCTCGCATTGGCGCGCGCCCAGCTCTCGATGTCGGACTTGTAGATGATCCCGCGCAGCCGCCGCGAGCGGCCGATCACCGCGTTGCGCGACACGCCCAGAGATTTTGCGATTTGCGCAGCAGTGCGTCCTGCCGCCTGTTGCGTCAGCAGCCGTTTGTCGCGAGATGACGTCCAGTTCGACTTCATGGCGGCCCCATCATGTGCTCCCGAGACGCGGCCAGCACCGCGCGACGGCATCATATCACAATGCCGCATCCAGGGCTATTGACCCGGAGACACGAATCAGCGGTGGAGACCAGCGCGAGGATAGTGTGCGGGTTTGGTCGCGCCTGATCAAGCCCGCGGTTCCGCGTCGAGCCGCACGACCCATCCTTCCAGTCCAGCTTTCGCTGCCGGGTAACGCGCGAGCACCAACGGATCGTGGCCGGGCACCACGTGCTTGGGCGAGGCGGCGAGCTTTTTGAGGGTTTCATAGCCTTCGACCACTTCGGCCACGTTGTAGGTGATCGGGAATATGCGGCCGGTTTCCAGATGCGCGTAGAGGTGGGCGGCGTCGGCCGCCAGCACCACCGGACCGCGCCGGGTCTTCACGCGCACGCTCTGCAATCCCTTCGAGTGGCCGCCGATGTGGTGGACGGTGACCCCCGGCACGATCTCGCCCTCGCCGTCGTGAAAGGCAACCCGGTCGGCGAAGACCTTGCGCACCATCGCGACGACGTCCTCGACCTCGAACGGCATGCGCAGCGCGGTGTGGCACATGCAGCGACCCGTGGCATAGGCCATCTCGCAGTCCTGCAGGTGGTAGCGCGCGCGCGGAAACAGATCGTAGTTGCCGACGTGATCGTAATGCATGTGGCTGACGATGACGGTCTTGACCTCAGCGGGCTCGATGCCGATTGCCTTCAGTCCTTCGCCGACCGGCCTGATCATCTCGCGCTGGCGCTTCTTACCCATCGCCGCGTCGAAGCCGGTGTCGAGGATGATCGGCTCGGATGGTCCGACAATCGCCCAAACGTAATAGTCGAGCGGCTGCAGCACGTCGTGCGGGTCGCCGCCGATGAAGTTTTCCGAAGCCTTGCGATCATGATGCGCGTAGCGGATGGCATAAATCTCGTGGGTGTCGTCGCTCATGCTCTCTCCATCAGCGATGTCCCGGACGCGGTGGCGCGAGCGCTCGCTTCACCCCCCGGGACACGAGGCTTACTTCGGCAGCGCGCCGCCGACGCGCGGGGCGCGCACCTCGACGCCGGCGCGGCGCTCGACCGTCTGCACCACGGTCGTGAGATCCTTCTCCGGTCCATTCTCGTCGCAGGCGAGTTGCAAGAGCCGCGTGACGGCTTCCGCAACCTGCATCGGCACGCCGAGTGCCTTGCCTTCGCCGAGGCACAGCTTGAGGTCCTTGGTCATCAGGCCCACGGTGAAGCCGAGGTTGAAGGCGCGGGGCAGCACCACGCGGCCGAACTTGTCCTCGGTCGCGGTGTTGCGGCCGGTGCCGGAATTGATCACGTCCAGCATGATGCGGGGATCGAGCCCCGCCTTGACGCCCATCACCATCGCCTCCGACGTCGCGGTCATCGCGGCGGCGGACAGGAAATTGTTGCAGAGCTTCATGGTCTGGCCCGCGCCCGGCTGCTCGCTGATGAAGAACATCCTTCCGATCGCCGCAAGCGCCGGCTCGATCGCGGTGACCTCCGCGCGCGGGCCGGACGCCATCAGCGCCAACGTGCCCTTCGCCGCTCCGGTGACGCCGCCGCTCACGGGACAGTCGATCTGCACGATGTTTCGTTGTTTGAGCAGATCGAATATGCGCTTGGCCATGACCGCGCCGGTGGTCGAGAGATCGACGAAGCGGCGCACGCGCTTGCCGTCGCTCACGCCGCCTTCACCGCTCGCGACCTCGAGCACGATCTCGGGCGTCGGCAGACTCGCCATCACCGTTTCGACCTCATCGGCGATCTCGCGGACAGAACCGGCAGCTTGCGCTCCCAGCGCAGTGAGCCGGTCAAGAGGCTCGCGCCGCGTGTCGAACGCCACGACGCGGTGACCCGCCTCGACGAGCCGGCGCGCCATATGGAAACCCATCTGCCCGAGCCCAATAAAACCGATGTCCATCGCCTCCCTCCCGGCAAGCCATTGCTTTGGTCTGCTTCAACCTATCACGAAGCCGCGGCTTGAGCCGAGGCGCAGCCGTACCCGCGCCTTGCAAGCGGCTTGAGGTGCCGCTGCCATGCGCGCATCATGTGCTGCGCTGCCACGCCGTAAAGACGGCCGGTCGATGGGTACCGACGTGCGGCAAGTCACACGCCAGGACAGCGGAAGCGGTCGATGCCGAGTACATTGGACCCGCCGGACATGCCGAGGCTCCACGCCCTCGACGAGGAGTTTGGCGAAGATCCGGTCGCCATTCGAGACGCGCGTCGCAGCCGGACAAGCGCACGGCTTGTCATGCTTGGCGGTGTGGTCCTGGGTCTGCTCGCCATCGGTGCGCTCGCATTTGCCTGGTCGAAGGCGGACGGGCCCCTGCGCTTCGAGATGCAATCGGCGATGACCTCGCCCAAGACGGCGCAGCACCCGCCGGCAGACGAAGAGTTGGACCGGCGCCGGCGCGAGATCGAGGCGCTCAAGGACGAGGTCAAGGACCTCACCGAGGCGCAGCGTCAGGCCGCCCACACCATCGCGGCCGCGAAGGCGACCGAGCAGGAATTGCGACGCAAGGCTCCGGCTCCATATTGGTACTCGAACCTGGAAGCGCTCGAGCCCACAATCCCAAAGCAGCCGCGTTGGGATACCATTGCGCCGCTGCCCCGGCGATCCCCGGCCGCGCGTCCTTAATCCCGCGAGTCGCGCGAGCACGATTCGCCAGCCGTGGCTCCGCGCTAACTCGTCCGCACGGGCGTTGCCATGTTCGTGCCATGGCAGCATGGTCGTAAGCAGACTGCACGGAGAACCCCATGGCCGGGGAACACTTGGTCAGATTGCTGCAGATCACCGGAGCCGCGCTTGGGATTCCCGCAGCGGCCGCCGGGACATTTGCGGCGTACCAAAGCTATTTCTCGACCGACGTGACGTGCCAGAAGCTGCGCAACGACATCATCGGGATCATGGAGAGAAACGTGCCACCCGAAACCAAGCGCAGCTTGCTCAAGAAGGAGGTCACGGAATTCGAC
The DNA here is from genome assembly GCA_965652015.1 of uncultured Alphaproteobacteria bacterium. Taxonomy (GTDB): domain Bacteria; phylum Pseudomonadota; class Alphaproteobacteria; order Rhizobiales; family Xanthobacteraceae; genus VAZQ01. The sequence continues at coordinate 539 of CBFGVM010000144.1, read as the reverse complement.
AAGCTGTGCGGCGAGCGCGATCCCGAGGCGCGGGTCATCTTCCGGGCGGCGATGAGTGATCATCCCGCCGAGGCCACCCATGCTCCTGCGGCAGCCGGTTCAGCGCCTGTCGTCGGTGCTTCCTCGCAGTATTCGGCGCGCCAGGCTCCAAGGAGCGCTACGGCTGGGTCGCGCTCAGTCGCCGCGAGGCGGGCGCGTGGGTGCCGCACTTCACCGGTTACGCGATCTCCGACACGTCGCTGCCGCCTCCCGGCACGATTTTATCCGCTAAGCTCATGCTGCCGGTCTGGTCCGAGCCGCAGGCCGGCGCCAACGACCAGACCAAGTTACAAAGCCGGCTTCCTTCCGGCGCTTGCGTGCGCGTCCTCGCAACACGCGGCGGCACCGGTCGCTTGTGGGCCGAGGTCGCCCCGGCCTCATGCTCGTGAGGGCTCTGCGTTTCGCGCGTGCGGTGATTCGCTGATGGACCCTCCCGCAAAGGGGAGGATGCGGCGCGAGCGTGCTCTACGAAGAAACCAACGCGGTCTAAAGCAACTTGA
>CBFGVM010000143.1:0-9764 GCA_965652015.1 uncultured Alphaproteobacteria bacterium | reverse complement strand
TTGAGCCAGGCCGACGCGTAGACGAGGAGCGCGAAGCTCGCCGCGTGACTTTCCGGGAAACCGTATTCGCCGAATCCCTCGATCTGGCTAAAGCAGCGCTCGGCGAATTCGCGCGGGTAGTTTCTGGCCACCATTCCTTCGATCATCTTGGTCTTGAACATGCCGATGGTGCCGGTGCGCTTGAAGGTCGCCATCGCGCGGCGCAGCTTGTCGGCTTCCCCCGGCGTAAAGCCGCCGGCGACAATGGCGATCTTCATCGCCTGTTCCTGGAACAAGGGGACGCCGAGCGTCTTGCCGAGGACGGCTTTAAGCTCCTCCGAAGGATAGGACACCGGCTCGATTCCCTGCCGGCGGCGCAGATACGGATGCACCATGTCGCCCTGGATCGGACCCGGCCGCACGATCGCGACTTCGATGACGAGATCGTAGAATTCCTTCGGCTTGAGCCGCGGCAGCATCGACATTTGCGCGCGGCTTTCCACCTGAAACACGCCGAGCGAATCCGCGCGTTGCAACATGCGATAGACGGCGGGGTCTTCTTTCGGAATCGTAGAGAGGGTGAAAAATCCCTGCCCATTATTTTGCTGTTCTCGGAATGAACGGAACGAAAGACCATAGTGTTTCTCGGTAAGCTCGAATGCCTTGCGCAGACATGTGAGCATGCCCAGCCCGAGCACATCGACCTTGAGAATGCCGAGCGCATCGAGATCATCCTTGTCCCATTCGACGAAGGTGCGGTCCTCCATTGCGCCATTGCCGATCGGCACCACCTCGTCCAGCCGCCTGCGGGTGATGACGAAGCCACCGACATGCTGGGAGAGATGGCGCGGGAAGGATTGGATCTCGACGCCAAGCGCACGCATTTTCTGCATCCGCGGGCTGTTCACGTCGATGCCGGCGCGCACGAGTTCGGTGGTGCGCACCCCGCCGCCGCCCATGCCCCAGATCGAGGAGGAAAGCGCGCCGATCGTGTCTTCGGACAGCCCGAAGACTTTGCCGACCTCGCGAATGGCGGAACGGCCGCGATAGGAGACGACGGTTGCGGCAATGCCGGTATGGTCGCGACCGTAGTGCTCGTAAATGTGCTGAATCACCTCCTCGCGCCGCTCGTGCTCGAAATCGACATCGATGTCGGGCGGCTCGCCGCGATCCGAGGAGATGAAACGTTCGAATAGAAGGCGGCCATCGCGCGGGTCGACGTCGGTGATGCGCAAGCAGTAGCAGACCGCCGAGTTGGCCGCCGAGCCGCGGCCTTGACATAGGATGTTTTGGCTTCGCGCGTACTCGACGATGTGATGGACGGTCAGAAAATAAGGTGCGTAATCGAGCTTGGCGATGAGCGCCAATTCATAATCGAGCGACTGGCGGACACTATCGGGGATGCCGTCGGGGTAGCGCGCTGCGGCGCCCTCCCAGGCCAGATGGACGAGCGCGTCCTGAGGCGTTGCGAAACCCGCGCGCATTTCTTCGGGATATTCATAACGCAGCTCATCCAGCGAGAAGGTCAGTGCCGCATCGAGCGCCGCTGTTTCTTCGATCGCTTGCGGTGCATCGCGGAAGAGACGCGCCATCTCGGCGGGCGGCTTGAGATAGCGCTCGGCATTGGCGGCAAGACGGCGTCCCGCCGTGTCGATCGTCAGGTGCTCGCGGATACAGGTGAGCACGTCCTGCAATTCGCGTCGGTCCGGGTGATGATAGAACACGTCGTTGACGGCGATGAGCGGCACCCCGGCTTGACGCGCGATCGCAGTGCGTCGGGCGAGCCGGGCGCGGTCATTGCCACGATAGAGCATTGTAGCGGCGAGCCGCACGCCGGTCGCTTCGCGCAGGAGAGCGAGAAGATCGTTTATTTTCTTCTCGGCATTTGCGACCAGCCGAAGGCCGGTCCTTCGCGCAGGTGCGGCTTTGGCCGAGGCGGGGAGGGAAGCGGGGAGTCGCTTCCGCAAGAAAGGAGGCGACCGGTGCTCCCATGTCGATGTCTCCATCACAATAAGCTCGAGTCCATCGATGTGCTCGAGCAAATCATCGCGATAAAGGATGCATTCGCCTTTCTCCGCGCGCAGATTGCCGCGCGTGAGCAGCCGGCACAGCCGCCCCCACGCGGCCCGATCGCGTGGATAGGCGAGAATGTCCGGCGTGCCGTCGGCGAAGACGAGCCGCGCCCCGGGGTGGTAGGCGAGGGTCAATTCCTGCGCGCGTTTGATGAGATGCGCGCGCACCACGCCCGCGACCGAATTGCGGTCGCAGAGTCCCAGTCCGTCGAGCCCGATATGCGCGGCTTGCAGCATCAGCTCCTCGGCATGCGAGGCACCGCGCAGGAACGAGAAATTGGAGGCGACGGCGAATTCGAAGTAACGCGGCATGTCACGCATACATTCCATGGACGAACCAGCGCGGCGGCGACGGCGTCATGTCGCGATAGAGTCCCGCGCGAAACAGCCAGAAGCGCAGCCCCGCCTTGTCCTCGACGCGGAAATAGTCGCGTGCCGGGCCGCCTTTCTCGCTCCACCAGGCGCCTTCGATGCGTTCGGGTCCTTCGGCTCGAACCACCTCGTGCAAGGCGCGGCGCCAGCGGAAGCGCGCCGGCGGGCCGTCAGGCACGAGGGCGAAGACATCGGCGATGAGCTCGGGCTTGGCGAGCAAACGCAGCGGCCGTGCACTCAATCCAGCCTCGGCCCGAAAGCGGCGGAACCCATCCCAGCCGAATTCGCCTCGCGTCATAGCCTGCGCCGGCATGACCGCGGCGGCGAACTCGGGAATGTGGCTGTCGCGGGCGACAAGACGCGAAACCCGTTGCCGTCCGAGCCGCGCGCTCAGTCGATCGACCAAGCGATCGAGCTCGACCTGATCTTCACGCGTGCCGAGGCCGATCTGCTCATCCGGACAGGGCTCGGCATTGAGCACCGAGAGCCGCGCCAGATCGAAGCCGAAGCCCGGATCGATCTCGTCGCCGAGCGCGGCGAGCCGCTCAACGAAGAGCGCGCGGATCGCCTGGGGGTCGCGCACCGGTCGCGAGGTGCCGGCCGCGATGCGCTTGACCGCGCCATCGGTCCGGAAGAGGGCAAGCTCAAGGCGTCGCGCGCCGTCCCCGCGCGCTGCCAGCGCCGTCTTGAGTCGCGCGGCGAGCCGCTCGACGCTTGCGAGGACGTCCTCCTCCCGCGCAATCGGCTCGTGAAAGCTCTTCTCCGCGACGTAGGGTGCGACCGGCAAGCGCGGGGTGAGCGGCTCCTCGTCGCGGCCGAGCGCGCGATCGAGCTGGCGCAAGAGATCGGGACCGAAGCGGGCGGTAAGCGGTGAGCGCGGCAAATCGAGAATGTCGCCGATGCGTTTCAGGCCGACCCTCGCCAGCGCGGCGACCGTCTCATCCGGCAGCCGCAGCGCTGCAAGCGGCAACGGCGCAAGGCGTTCGCGTGCCTCGCGAGTTGAGTCTGCCTGTGTTGTCGCATTGCCGAAGCGCGCCGCCGCGGAGGCTGCGCCAATGGTGGTGGCAATAGCGGCGCAGGCCGAATAGCCCAAACGCGTCATTCGCGCGAGGAGATCGGCGCGCAGCTTATCCTCGCCCCCGAAGAGATGTGCACAGCCGCCGATGTCGAGCAAAATGCCGTCGGGCGGATCGATAGCGACGAGCGGCGTGTAGCGCTGGCAGGTCTCCGCAATGGCATCGAGAAGGCGGGCGTCGGTCGTCTGATCCTCCGGCACAGCAGTGAGCGTCGGGTACATGGCGCGAGCCTGCGCCAGCGCGAGGCCGGCCGTGAGTCCGAGCCGCTCCGCTGCGGCATCGACCGCAAGCACGAGATCGAGGTTGCCGCGCTTGCCGAAGACGACGAGGGGGGAGGGCGCCTCACGCCACTGCCGTGCAATGCGGTCGGTCGAAAGCCGCTCCAGCCACAGGCTCAGAATGCGTTGCGAGCTCGAAACGCTGCTCCACACTGTTCCACTCCACGATCCATGTTCCGAGAGGGCCACGACGATTGCGCACGAGACGCGCGAGAAAGCGGGGCGAGCCGACGTCGTGCGATCGCGCGGCATCGAGGGACGATGCCGCGTCGATGATCCAGCGTGTCACGGCGGCTGAAGGCGCGTCGTCAGGCGCGGTGTACAGGATGATGCCCAGCGCGTTGCCGGCGGCGGCGGCGAGCGCAAGCCGCCGCGTCGCCACTTGATCGATGCCGCGCGGTCGCATTTCGCCGATCACCATGCCGATGGCGCGGCAGCGCAACGCTTCCTCCATCGTCCACAGCACGTCGCGCGCGCGCGGAGCGGCAACCGTGATCAGCCGCTCGGGAGCAATCCCGATTTCGTCGAGACCGGGGCCATAAAGCGCGCCATTCTCGGCGAGCGAGAGGTCGTCGGCGATCCACAGCACGTTTCGTCCCCGAGTAGGGACCGGTCTGTCGTCATTGCGCGCGTCGCATGAATTGCCGATCGGGGCTGGCGCCCCCCGCATCCTTCGCACCGCGAGCGCCAGTGCAAAGCCGCTCGCGGCGGTGACCTCCCGCGCGGCGGCAATCTCGTGCAGCGTGCCGCCGCCGAGCCCGCCGCCAAGAACGGCGTCGATCACAGGGGTGCCGAGCGCAAGCAATGCTCTGCATTCGTACGCGAGGCCGGTTGCCGCCTCGAGCGCGCCGAGCTGACGGCGCAGCTGGTCGATACGGGCTGAATGCCCCCCGGCAGGAGATGAATTCAGGCGGGCGATTTCGGCCATGGCCAGGAAGCCAGTTCATGTTTTGTTCTATTGATTCCCGAGCCTGCCGGCGGCGTCAAGCGCAAGTCTAATCTATTGAAAAAGCCCCCTTTCCCGACCCGTCCCCCCGGTCCGGGACGCCGATATCATCCCGCTGACCCCACTCGCGGACGCTTACGGCTCCGCGAGCACGCTGCGGTCGATGTCGCGAACGCTTTTCACCCCACACAGCGCCATGGTCACATCGAGCTCACGGGCGAGGATATCGATGGCGGCGGCCACTCCCGCCTCCCCGCCGGCGCCGAGGCCATAGATGTAGGAGCGTCCCACCATGCACGCGCGCGCCCCGTGGGCGAGTGCGCGCACCATGTCTTGACCGGAGCGGATACCGCCGTCGAACATCACCTCGATCACGTCGCCTACCGCATCCACCACCTTCGGCAGCGCCGCGATGGAGGACGGTGCGCCGTCGAGCTGGCGTCCGCCGTGATTGGAGACCACGAGCGCGCCGGCGCCTGTCTTGGCGGCGATCCGGGCATCCTCGACGTCGAGGATGCCCTTGAGGATGAGCTTGCCCGGCCACAGACTGCGTATCCACTCGACGTCTTTCCAATTCAATGTCGGATCGAATTGGCTGTTGGTCCACTGCGCCAATGAATTGATGTTTTCCATGCCGCGCACGTGGCCGGCGAGGTTGCCGAAGGTCTTGCGCTTGCCGCGCAGCACCGAAAGCCCCCAGGCCGGTTTGGTCGCGATATCGATGATATTGGCGAGTGTGATCTGCGGCGGCACGGTCATGCCGTTGCGCAGATCGCAATGGCGCTGGCCGAGCACCTGGAGGTCCACCGTGAGCACCAGCGCGCTGCATTTTGCGGCCGCGGCGCGCTCGATCAGTGCGCGGATGAAGCCGCGGTCCTTCATCACGTAGAGCTGAAACCAGAACGGCTTGTCGACCGCTTGCGCGACGTCCTCGATCGAGCAGATCGACATCGTCGAGAGCGTGAACGGAATGCCGGCCGCCTGCGCCGCCCGGCACGCGAGAATTTCGCCGTCGCCGTGCTGCATGCCGCACAGCCCGATGGGCGCGAGCGCCAGCGGAAGCGAAACCCGCTCGCCGAGGATTGTGGTGCCGAGATCGCGTTGCGATACATCGACCAGCACGCGCTGGCGCAGCTTGATGCGCTCGAGATCTTCGCGGTTCGCGCGCAGCGTCTCCTGCGCGTAGGAGCCGGCCTCGGCGTAGTCGAAGAAGGCACGCGGCACCTTGCGACGCGCCGTCTGCCGCAAATCCTCGATGCAGGTCATGGTCCGCATGGACGTAATCCTTAGCACGATCCGGCCATCACTGAATGCCCGGCCCCTGGGACGGGAACGTCATCATGCCCAACGCGTTACGTGTGTGAAGGCGCAAGCAGCGCGCCGCCTGCAGGGAGAGATTGCAATGGGAGTTCCGAAACAGGACATTGAGGACGAGCTCGACGAGAAGACCAGGCAGGATCGCGAGGAGGCGCGCAGACGCAAGCTCGAGCGCTCGCTCGAACAGGGCCTTGAAGACAGCTTTCCCGCGTCCGATCCGGTCAACGTCACTCAGCCGCCTCCGAGCCCCCACGACAAGAAGAGAAGATAGCAACTCCAGGTTCTTACGAGCAGGGCCGCCTTGTGCCGGCGCGTCCTCTTATCCATGTACGCAGAAACCCGCTCGCACTTTTTGAAGATTTCGGGCAATTGACCTATCATCGTTGGAGACGTCATTCCTCGCGGGTTTGGGGAACATGAATCGAAAATATTTTGGTACCGATGGTATCCGCGGCCGCGCCAACGGCACAATTACCCCGGAACTGGCGCTCAAGGTCGGGCAGGCGGCCGGGCTGACCTTCCGTCGCGGCGATCATCGTCACCGCGTACTGATCGGCAAGGATACCCGCCTCTCCGGCTACATGATCGAAACCGCGCTGGTGGCCGGCTTCACCTCGGTCGGTATGGATGTATTTCAGACCGGCCCGATGCCTACGCCCGCCGTCGCGATGCTCACGCGTTCCATGCGCGCCGATCTCGGCGTGATGATCTCCGCCTCCCACAACCCTTATGACGACAACGGCATCAAGCTGTTCGGACCCGATGGATTCAAGCTGTCGGATGAGGTCGAACTCAAGATCGAAGAGCTGGTCGATTCCGAGCTCGTCAAGAAGCTCGCGAAAAGCGCGGATCTCGGTCGCGCCAGGCGCATCGACGACGGACAAGGCCGCTACGTCGAGTTCGCCAAGCGAACGCTGCCGCGCAACCTGTCGCTCGATGGCTTGCGGGTGGTGGTCGATTGCGCCAACGGCGCGGCCTATAAGGTCGCGCCCCAGGCATTGTGGGAGTTGGGCGCCGAGGTGATCCCCATGGGGGTGGAGCCGGACGGCTTCAACATCAATCGGGAGTGTGGCTCGACCGATACCGCGCCGCTTTGCCGGAAGGTGAAGGAAATGCGAGCGGATATCGGCATCGCGCTCGACGGCGACGGCGACCGCGTGCTTATCGCAGACGAGCGCGGACGCATCATCGATGGTGATCAGCTGCTGGCGGTGATTGCGGAGAGCTGGCAAGCCGACGGCCGCCTCGCCAAGCCCGGCGTCGTCGCAACCGTGATGTCCAATCTCGGGCTCGAGCGCTATCTCGAGAAATTGGGAATCTCGCTCGCGCGCACTCCGGTCGGTGACCGTTACGTGCTCGAACACATGCGCGCGCACGGCTTCAACGTGGGAGGGGAGTCGTCAGGCCACATCATCCTTTCCGATTACACGACGACCGGCGACGGCTTGCTCACCGCCCTGCAGGTGCTCGCGGTGGTCAAAAAACAGGGGCAGCCGGTGTCGAACGTCTGCCATCGCTTCGATCCGCTGCCCCAGGTGCTCAAGAACGTGCGTTATGGGAGCGGCAAGCCGCTCGAGAACGCGAAAGTGCGCAATGCCATCAAGGACGCGCAGGCCCGCCTCGATGGCCATGGGCGACTGATCGTGCGCTCATCGGGTACCGAGCCCGTGATCCGCGTCATGGGCGAGGGCGACGATAAGGTGCTGGTCGAGGAGGTCGTCGACGGCGTCGTCGATGCATTGACCAGCGCCGCCTGAACTGCGTTCTCGCTCCTGGCCGTCCCTATGTTGTTGCTGCAGCTTGCAAAAATAAGCACGCCGCAATCCCGGCCGCTCTGTCCCGCCCGCACATTGGAATAGGTAAAAAATCGGCGTTTTGTTTTTGCCTGCCGCGGCGCTCTCTTGTATGGATAGTTACATAAAGAACTAAACCGCTCGGGAACGCCAAGGCCCTCTCTATGATCGTTTGTTCTTGCAACGTGCTGAGCGATCACGACGTTCGCACGGCGGTCGGTGGCGGCGATGCGCCGCGCACGACAGGGCAGATCTATGGCTGTCTCGGCTGCAGCGCCCAATGCGGCCGCTGCGCGCGCACCATCCGCAGCATCATGGACGAGGCGATTGCGGCCGCCTGTGCCTGTTGCCCGGGCGGCCCGCAGGGCAACTAAACGAGCTTTTGATAAACGACGTTTTGGGGCGGCAATCCCCTTGCCGCCCCCCTCTTTTTAGAGAAACTCTCAACAAGAGATCGGCAATCGGCGATCGCTTTGAAGCGGAGATATAAACCATGCAGGGCGACGCACGGGTCATCGAATATCTCAATCGGGGTCTGCGGCACGAGCTTGCCGCCATCAACCAGTACTGGCTGCATTACCGCCTCTTGGACAATTGGGGCTACCGGGCACTGGCCAAGAAATGGCGCCAGGAATCGATCGAGGAGATGCAGCACGCCGACAAGATCGTCGAGCGCATCATCTTCCTCGACGGGTTTCCCAACATGCAGGTCATCGACCCGCTTCGAATCGGGCAGAACGTGAAGGAAGTGCTCGACTGCGATCTTGCGGCGGAGATGTCGGCGCGCGCGCTCTATCAGGAAGCTGCCACGCATTGTCACGCGGTCAAAGATTACGTCACGCGCGACCTGTTCGAGAAGCTCATGCACGACGAGGAAGAGCACATCGATTATCTCGAGACCCAGCTCGATCTCGTCGCCAAGCTCGGCCTCGAACTTTATGCTCAGCACCACATCGGCAAGACCGACGGCGATCACGCGGACTGAGGACGGCGCCTGCGCATCCGCATCCTGACCGGCCGCCGGCGTCGCATTCTCATGGCTGCGACCGCCGCGCTCCGCGATGCAGTGTTCGCCGCTTGACGGGGCTCGGCTGCTTCCTTATGTCCGGCCGCGGGACACCCCTCCCCACCGAGGGGCGCCTATCTGGAAGGATAGACCATGAGCAATCCGATGCCCGCCGTGCGGCCGCTCGTTCCGCACTTCTCTTCCGGCCCCTGCGCCAAGCGCCCCGGCTGGAGCCTTTCAGTCCTCACCGACGCACTTCTCGGACGCTCGCATCGATCCAAGATCGGCAAGGCGAAGCTCAAGCGCGCGATCGAACTCACGCGGGAAGTGCTCGAAGTCCCGCCCGGCTACCGCATCGGCATCGTACCGGCCTCCGACACCGGTGCGGTCGAAATGGCGCTGTGGTCGATGCTCGGGGCGCGACCGGTAACTCTGCTCGCGTGGGAATCGTTCGGCGAAGGCTGGGTGAGCGACGTCACGAAGGAGCTCAAGCTTACGAACGTGACGGTGCTGAGGGCCGCTTACGGCGAGCTTCCCGACCTCGCCAAGGTCGATCCCGCATCCGACGTGGTGTTCACCTGGAACGGCACCACTTCGGGCGTGCGGGTGCCAAATGCGGATTGGATCGCCGACGATCGCGCGGGTCTGACCATTCGCGATGCCACCTCCGCTTGCTTCGCGCAAGAACTCGACTGGCCGAAGCTCGATGTCGTCACTTTCTCCTGGCAGAAGGCGCTTGGCGGCGAGGCGGCGCACGGCATGCTGATCCTCTCCCCGCGCGCGGTCGAACGCCTGGAAAGCTACGTGCCGCCGCGCCCGTTGCCGAAAATCTTTCGCCTCACGAAGGGCGGCAAGCTCAATCAAGGTATCTTCGAGGGCGAGACCATCAATACGCCGTCGATGCTCTGCGTGGAGGATTATCTCG
>CBFGVM010000142.1:0-9819 GCA_965652015.1 uncultured Alphaproteobacteria bacterium | reverse complement strand
CTCACCTGCGACGATTTTGGGGCATCGTAAGGCAAGCGGATGTTTGGAGCCAGTTGAAGAGCTCAACATCCGTTCGTCCCCGTCAAAGCGGGGACCCAGTCCTTCTGCATTCCCGCTTGCGCGGGAATGATCGGAGTTTCAATTCGTAGCCCGGATGAGCGAAGCGAAATCCGGGATTCCCGCATATCGCTTCGCTCATGCGGGCTACGCACTCACGCGAGCCACCGCTCCAAATTGGCGCGCACGAAGGCGTCGTCGTTGAGGTGCGGATAGGCGGCGCAGACGCGGTCGATCTCCTGCTTCTGCCCGGGTCCGAGCGTCTCGCTCGGATCGAGGCACCAGATGCCTTCGAGCAGCCCCTGGCGACGCAGGATCTCGTGGCAGCCGGCGATCACGCCGTGGAAGTCGTTGGCGGCGTCGAAGATCGCCGCGTTGCAGTCGGTGACCTGCGCATCGAGCGCCAGCAGCTTGGCGGGTATCTCGTTCGCGGCAACCGCCGCATGAATGCGCTCCAACAGCTCGACCGCGCGGTTGACCCAGACGCTCCAATGGCCGAGCAGGCCGCCCTTGATGCGCATTGTACGCTCGCGGCCGTTTGCCATCACGGTGAAGGGGGTGACGAGGTCGAGGATGATGTGATCGTCATTGCCGGTATAGAGCGTGATGCGGTCGGCGGCGTCCGCCTCGACAACGCCGCGCACGACGTCGAGCGTGCGGTAGCGATTAAACGGCGCGATCTTGATGGCGACCACGTTCTCGATCGCCGCAAAGTGCCGCCAGAACGAGACCGGCAGGACCAGGCCGCCCACGGCGGGCTGCAGGTAGAAGCCGACGAGCGGAATCTCCCGCGCAACGGCCTGCGCGTGGGCGATCAGCTCGTCTTCGCTCGCGCCCTTGAGCGCGGCGAGCGAAAGGAGCCCCGCGTGATAGCCGAGGCCGCGCGCGACCTGCGCCTCCTTGATCGCCTGCGCCGTGCGGCCGGTGAGGCCCGCGATCATGATGGGAGCTTCGCGCGCCCACTCGGCGGCGGTGCGCATGGCGAGGTCCAGCACCGGCTCGAACAGCCCGGCCTCGCGGATCGCGAACTGGGTCGTGTGCACGCCGACCGCGAGCCCGCGCGCGCCGGCATCGAGGTAATAGCGCGTGAGCGCGCGCTGGCGCCGCGCATCGAGCTTGCGGTCGTGGTTGAGCGCGAGCGGGTGCGCCGGAATCACCACGCCCTCGCGCAACGACGCGAGCACTTGCGGGGGCCAGTCCTGCCAGCGCGACATCATGAACTCAGGTGCCCGGATTGCATTGCGAATGACAACGACGTTATAACATCGTCATAACATCGTCGCGCGTGAGAACGACGCGCCAATTCCAGCTCATTGGAGTCCGGCATGAAGATCATCGCGAAAGTCGCGCTCGCGACGCTCGTCGCGCTTCCCGCGTCCGAGGCCACGGCGCAGAAGCTCACCTTCACGCTCAATTGGGTCGCGGGCGGCGATCACGCGCCGTATTTCCATGCGCAGAAGATGGGTCTCTACAAACAGGCCGGCCTCGACGTCGATTTCGAGACCGGACGCGGCTCGGCAGCCTCGGCGCAGAAGGTCGGCGCCGGTCAGTCGCAGCTCGGCCTTTCCGACATGGCGGGCGTGCTCCTCTTCCGCGGCAAGGGCGTCGACGCCGTGGGCGTGATGAACGTCTATGCCAATTCGCCGCAGGGGCTTTATTGGCTCAAGAGCTCCGGCATCAGCAGCGTCAAAGATCTCGCCGGCAAGAAGATCGGTAATCCCGCGGGCGACGGCGCGCGCACCATGTGGCCGGCATTGGCCAAGAAGGTCGGCGTCGATCCGAATTCGGTGACCTGGGTCAACATCGACGCCAACGCCAAGCTCGGCGCGCTGAAATCGAGGACCATCGACGCCACCACGTCGTTCTTCAATCTTCACCACGTGTTCGCGCGGGAGCTGGGAAGCGACATGGGCTTTCTCGCCTGGAAGGACGCGGGAGTGAACCCCTACGGCAACTCGATCATCGCCAACGGCGCCTGGCTCAAGGCCAACCGCGACAAGGCCGACAAGTTCGTGAAGATCACGCAGAAGGCTTTCGCCGACTGTGCCAAGACGCCGGAGCCATGCGTCCAGGCGCTGGTCGAGGCCAACGGCGCGCTGCTCTATCAGAACGAGCTCGACAATTGGCACCTCGTCACCATTCTGATGAATGACGAGACTTCGCGTACGGTGGCGCTCGGCTGGCATGACGACAAGCGCATGGCCGACGACTACAAGCTGGTCGACGAATATCTGAAGATGGAAAAGCCCTACGACATCAAGGCCGCGTACACCAACGAGTTCCTCGACAAGAACGTAAAAATGCCGCCGATCAACCCGCCCAAGCTTTATTGAGAACTCGTGTCGCGGACGAGCAGTCGTTGCGCGAGACGCGTCCTTAAACACCGAGCCTGATAAGGTCAGGCGCGTCGTCATCCGAGCTCGAACGTGGTGACGCCGAACACCCGCTCGAGGACGACCGGTCGGATCGCGCCGGTATACATCCGCGCGGTCTCGAACACCGGGGCAAGCCCATGGCCTTGCGCGATCGCGAGCGCGTCGCGATTGACGCTGGGCACATCGAGAAAGATTTCGTCGGCGCCGGCGGCGGAAACCAACGCCGCAAGCACCGCCTCGGCCGCGGCGCGGTCGTCGGCGACCAGCGGGCCGATCTTGTGCCCGCGGCGGCATGGACGGATCACGCCCCAGGCGAGCTTGCCGCCGCGCACGAGCGCGCGGCCGATATGCCCGCGCGCGGTGATCCACGCGCGCAGGAACGCCGTGCGCGGCGCTGGAAATGCGTCGTCCGCTTCGACCGTCGCAAAGGGCACGTCCGTCAACGGCACGATATCGGCGGGCGGTGCGGAGAGAGAAACGATGCTGCCGCCGTAGCGGATGTTCGACTAGGCGAGCTGAAAGCCCGATTTGCGGTAGTTTCCCTGCTGCGCCACCACGCCGTCGAGGCCGATGGTGCGCTCCCCCGCATGCGCGATCGCCGCATTCCAGATGCGCAGGCCGTGGCCGCGGCCGCGCAGATCCGGTCGCACGATATAGAAGCCGAGGAACGCGAACCGCTCGTCGTAGTTCACGCAGGAGATGGTCGCCGCCGCCGCGCCGTCGAGCTCGCCGATGAGAAAGCCCCTGGCGTCGACGGTCTTAAAGCATTCGGCATCGGCGAGACCGGGATTCCAGCCTTCGGCCGCCGCCCAATCGACGGCGATGGCGATCTCCTCGGGCCGCATGACGCGAACGCGCAGCTCATTTGCGCCAGCCATCGCGTTTGCCGCCCTTAGGCGCCGAGGCCTTTCCCCTTCAGCGCGGCCCCGATCTCCTCCAGGATGGCGGGATCGTCAATCGTCGCCGGCATGGTCCAGGCCTCGCCGTCGGCGATTTTCTTCATGGTGCCGCGCAGAATTTTTCCCGAGCGCGTCTTCGGCAGCCGCGCCACCGCGATCGCGAGCTTGAAGGCCGCGACCGGGCCGATTTTCTCGCGCACGAGGCCGACGCACTCCTGCTCGACTTCGGCCACGGGCCGGTTGACGCCGGCCTTGAGCACGAGGAAGCCGCAGGGGACCTCGCCCTTGAGTTGGTCCGCGACGCCGATCACCGCACATTCGGCGACGTCCTTGTGCGCGGAGAGCACCTCTTCCATGCCGCCGGTCGAGAGCCGATGACCGGCGACGTTGATGATGTCGTCGGTGCGGCTCATGACATGGATGTAGCCGTCCTCGTCTTTGAAGCCGGCGTCCGCCGTCTTGTAGTAGCCGGGAAACTCGGCGAGGTAGCTCTCCTTGAAGCGCTCGTCCTGCTGCCACAGCGTCGGCAGGCACGCCGGCGGCAGCGGCAGCTTGATGACGATCGAGCCGATCTTGTTTGCATCAACCGGCTTGCGCGCCTCGTCCAGAATGTCGACCTGATAGCCCGGCATCGCCACCGATGCAGAGCCGTACTTCACCGGCAGCTGTCCCAAGCCCACGGGATTGCCCGCGATCGCCCAGCCGGTCTCGGTCTGCCACCAGTGGTCGATCACCGGGACCTTGAGCAGCTTCTCCGCCCACTGCACCGTGTCGGGATCGGCGCGCTCGCCGGCGAGGAAGAGGGTTCGGAACTTGCCGAGATCGTGTTGCGCGAGCAGCTTGCCTTGCGGGTCCTCCTTCTTGATCGCGCGAAACGCGGTCGGCGCCGTGAACAAGGCGACGCAGCCGTGCTCGGCGATCACGCGCCAGAACGCGCCGGCATCGGGCGTGCCGACCGGCTTGCCTTCGTAGAGGATCGAGGTGCAGCCGTGCAGCAGCGGCGCGTAGACGATGTAGCTGTGACCGACGACCCAGCCGACGTCGGAGGCGGCCCAATAGACCTCGCCCGGCTCGACGCCGTAGAGATTCCGCATCGACCATTTCAGCGCGACCATGTGGCCGCCGTTGTCGCGCACGACCCCTTTGGGCCGGCCGGTCGTGCCCGATGTGTAGAGAATGTAGAGCGGATCGGTCGCCGCCAGCGGCGCGCAATCATAGACCGAGCGCGCGAACACGATCGCCTCGTCGCGCAGCTTGGCCCAGTCGTGATCGCGGCCCGCCACGAGGGCGGCTTCCTCCTGCGGTCGTTGCAGGATGAGACAGGCCTCGGGCTTGTGCCGGGCGAGGCGGATCGCCTCATCGAGCAACGGCTTGTATTTGACGAGGCGGCCCACCTCGAGGCCGCAGCTCGCGGACAAGATCACTTTCGGCTTGGCATCATCGATGCGGGTTGCGAGCTCGTTCGCGGCGAAGCCGCCGAACACGACCGAGTGCACCGCGCCGATGCGCGCGCAGGCGAGCATGCCGATCACCGCCTCCGGCACCATCGGCATGTAGAGAACGACGCGGTCGCCTTTTGCGACTCCGAGATTGCGCAGGATCGCGGCGTGCACCTGCGTCTCCACCTGCAGACGATGATAACTGATGGTGCGCTTTTGCCCGGCGAGCGGGGAATCGTAGATGATCGCGGTCTGCTCCCCGCGCCCGCTCAAGACATGTCGGTCGACCGCGTTCCAGCAAGTGTTGCAGACGCCGCCGGTGAACCAGCGCCCGTAGACGCCGGCGTCGGGGTCGAATACCTGCTTGGGCGGCTCGATCCAGTCGATGTCCTGTGCCGCTTCAGCCCAAAAGCCCTGCGGGTCGCGCTGCCAGCGCGCGTAAACCTCGTGATAGCGGCTCGTGCGGGCGTCCATGCGACCTCTCCCTTGGCTCAGTAGCGGGCAGATCGACAACGCGGGTGTTTTCTGCATTGTGAAGCGATGCGTGAGCTTTGCAAGTCGCGCGAGTTGCACAACTCGGCCATGCGGCAAGATGCTGGCGCGCGGCGCTGCGCTGCGGTTTGATCGCAAGCCGCGGGCGCGGCTTCCAATCATCCCCCGTTTTCGCGACCTTCCCACTGTGTTCGCCGATCCCCTGTTTTACCTGCTCACCGCCGTGGCGGTGATCCTGCTGGGCCTCTCCAAGGGCGGCTTCTTCGGCTTGGGCGTGATGGCGCTGCCATTGATGTCGCTGTTCGTGCCGCCGCTGCAGGCGGCCGCGATTATCCTGCCCGTCGTGCTGGCCCAGGACGCGCTGACGGTGTGGACCTATCGGCGGGATTGGAGCGCGTGGAATTTGAAGATCATGATTCCGAGCATGGCTGCGGGCATTGCCGCCGCCGGGCTGTTCGCGGCCTCGCTCACCGCCGCCCATATCCGATTGGTGATCGGCCTCATCGCAGGCATGTTCGTGCTGCGCCATTGGCTCGGTGCGCGCTTCGACCGGCTCGCGCCCCGACCCGACATGCTTACGGGCGTGATCTGGGGAGCAGTCGGCGGCTTCACCACTATGCTGGCCAATGCCGGCGGCCCGCCCTGGCAGATACATCTGCTGCCCCAGCGGCTCGACAAGTTCACTTATGTGGGAACCTTCACCATGCTGTTTGCCGCCAGCAATCTGATGAAAATTCCGGCCTACGGCGCGCTCGGCCAATTAACCGGCGAAAATCTCTTGATCGGCACGGTCCTGCTGCCGCTGGCCGTGATCGCCAACTACGCGGGAATTTGGCTGGTGCGGCGGACACCGACCGAGCTCTTCTTTCGCATAGTTTATGTGCTGATGTTCCTGATCTCGATCGAGTTGATCCGCAGCGGGCTTGTCGAAATGCTGCACGCGTAAGCGCTTGCGATGCCCCCATGCGCAAAACCGCTGGCACTGGCCGCGCGTCTCCGCTTTAAGTCCCGCGGACGCCACCCGCCGGCATGACCATCATCACCGATCCGCTGTTCTACGTCCTTGCTGTGCCGGCCATCACTGCGCTCGGCCTCGGCAAGGGTGGCTTCGCCGGCGTGGGCATGATCTCGACGCCCTTGCTTGCGCTCACCGTGCCGCCGTTGCAGGCCGCCGCGATCCTGCTGCCGATTTTGCTCTGCCAGGACGCGATCTCGGTGTGGGCGTATCGTCACCGGTGGAGCGCCTGGAACCTCAAGGTGCTCTTGCCGGGAGCGGTGGTCGGCGTGGGCGCGGCCTGGCTGTTCGCCGCCTACGTGCCGAATGCCTATGTGGAGATCGCGGTCGGCGTGACCGGCGTCTGTTTTGCGCTCTACAACTGGTTCGGCAAAGTGCCGGCGCAGCCGCAGCGGCCCGGCGGCCGGGATGTTCTGGGGCTCGCTCGCAGGTTTCACCTCGACCATCATCCAGGTCGGCGCTCCGCCCTACCAGGTGCATATCCTCCCGCAGCGGCTCGACAAGCTCACGCTCATCGGCACGACTATCATCTTCTTCGCGCTGATAAATGTCATGAAGCTCGCGCCCTATTTCGCGCTCGGCCAGTTCTCGCCGCTTACCTTGGCGACCTCGCTTGTGCTCTTGCCGTTCGCGGTCGCCGCCAATTTTTTCGGCCTGTGGCTTGCGCGGCGCACGCCAACCGAGCTGTTCTACCGGATCACGTATGTGCTGATGTTTTTCATCTCATTGGCTTTGATCTGGCAAGGCGCCAGCGCTATTCGTGCGACGGACGGCGCGTCATAATAGCTTCTCGCAGCCGGCGTAAGCATCGAGCGCTCGATGCTGCGGCGCGAGCTTGGGAGCGCTCCCCATGGCAAAAATCATCGCAGCGGCCATCGTTGGTTCCGTTCTAGCTTCGCCGGCGAGCGCATTCGACCTGCAGGGCCATCGCGGCGCACGCGGTTTGGCGCCGGAAAACACCCTCGAAGCCTTCAGAACGGCGTTGTCGATCGGCGTGACTACGCTCGAGCTCGATCTCGCCATGACCAGCGACGGCGTTCTCGTCGTCAGCCACGACAGCCGTCTCAACCCCGACCACACGCGGGGGCCGGACGGCAAATTTCTCGACACCAAGGGACCCGCGATCCGCTCGCTCACATTGGCACAGGTGCAGCGCTATGACGTGGGACGCTTGAAACCCGGCACCGCCCTTGCCGCCACCTTTCCCGAGCAGCAGGGCATGGATGGCATCCGCATCCCGACATTGATGGAGGTGTTCGATCTGGTGCGGGGGGCGAACGCCTCCAACATCCGCTTCAATATCGAAACTAAATTGACGCCGACGTCGGGCGCCGACACGCCGGATCCGGAGACGTTCGCTGCTGCCACGGTGCAGGCGGTGCGCGAGGCGGAGCTTACCGCGCGGGTTAGCATTCAATCCTTCGATTGGCGCACGCTTGCGATCGTGCATCGCATTGCGCCGCAGATCGAGCGCGTCTGCCTAAGCATCGATGGCGGCCGCGGAGACACCTTGCAGCGCGGCCAGCCGGGGCCATCGCCATGGACGGCGGGATTGGACATCGACGATTTTGCCGGTTCGACGCCACGGCTGGTGGTCGCAGCCGGCTGCTCGGTCTGGTCGCCCAACTATCGCAACCTGACTGCGCCGTCGCTTGCGGAAGCAAAGGCGCTCGGGCTCAAGGTCATCCCCTGGACCGTCAACGAGCGCGCCGATATGGAACGCGTGCTCCGCATGGGCGTCGCCGGCATTATCACGGACTATCCGAACCGCTTGCGCGCGGTGATGGCGGAGAACGACGTGCCGCTGCCACCGCCCGTTCCCGTCCCCTGAAACCCGCTCCGTCGATCCTCGCGGATTGATCGGCAGGCTCGCCGTTCGTAAGCTGACGGCGGCAGGCCAGCCATGACGCCCTACGATATCGATCTCGACCGCAACCCCGCGAACTTCCAGCCGCTCACCCCGCTCTCGTTCCTGGAGCGCTCCGCCGCAGTATTTCCCGACCACACCGCGATCATTCATGGGACCTTGCGGCGCAGTTACGCCGACTTCTACGCGCGCTCGCGGCGCCTTGCGTCGTCGCTGGCCAAGCGCGGCATCACGGGCGGCGATACGGTCTCGGCACTGCTCGCCAACACGCCGGCGATGCTCGAATGCCACTACGGCGTGCCGATGGCGGCTGCCGTGCTCAACACCATCAACACGCGGCTCGACGCTGCCATTGTCGCGTTCCAGCTCGACCACGCGGAAGCCAAGGTGCTCATCACCGACCGCGAGTTCTCCAAGCTCGCGAAGGAGGCGCTCGCCCTCGCCAAGGTCAAGCCGCTGGTCATCGATTACGACGACCCCGAGTTCACCGGCGCGGGCGATCGGGCGGGCACGATCGAGTACGAGGATTTCATCGCGGCAGGTGACCCCGATTTCGCGTGGAAAATGCCCGACGACGAATGGGACGCCATCGCGCTCAACTACACCTCCGGCACCACCGGCGATCCCAAGGGCGTGGTCTATCACCATCGCGGCGCCTATCTGCTCGCGGTCGGGAATGTGCTCACCGGCAGCATGGGCAAGCACTGCGTCTATCTCTGGACGCTGCCCATGTTCCACTGCAACGGCTGGTGCTTTCCCTGGACCCTCTCCGTGGTCGGCGGCACGCATGTGTGCCTGCGCCAGGTGCGCGCGCCGGCGATGTACGACGCCATTGCGCGGCACAAGGTCACGCATCTGTGCGGTGCACCGATCGTGATGGCGACGCTGCTCAACGCGCCCCCCGAAGAGAAAAAGCCGCTGCCGCACGTGGTCGAGTTCTTCACCGCGGCGGCGCCGCCGCCCGAAGCCGTACTGGCGGCGATGAAGGCCGCGGGCTTCAACGTCACCCATCTCTACGGGCTGACCGAGACGTACGGTCCCGCTGCCGTCAACGAATGGCGCGCCGGCTGGGATGCGCTCTCGCCCGCCGAGCAGGCGGCGAAAAAAGCGCGCCAGGGCGTGCGTTACGTCCCGCTCGAGGCGCTCGACGTGCGCGACCCAGACACGCTCAAGCCGGTGCCGCGGGACGGCGAGACTTTGGGCGAGGTGATGTTCCGCGGCAACGTGGTGATGAAGGGCTATCTCAAGAACAAGTCCGCGACCGAGAAGGCGTTCGCCGGCGGCTGGTTTCATTCCGGCGACCTCGGCGTCATGCATCGCGACGGCTATATCCAGCTCAAGGACCGTTCCAAGGACATCATCATCTCCGGTGGCGAGAACATTTCCTCGATCGAGGTGGAGGACGCGCTCTACAAGCATCCCGCCGTCGGCGCCGCCGCCGTGGTGGCCAAGCCCGACGACAAGTGGGGCGAGACCCCTTGCGCCTTCATCGAGCTCAAGCCCGGGGAGAAGGCGACGATCGACGATCTCATCGCCTGGTGCCGCAAGAACCTCGCGAGTTACAAATGCCCGCGCTATGTCGTGTTCACCGAATTGCCGCGTACCTCGACCGGCAAGATCCAGAAATTCAAGCTGCGCGAGATGGCGAAGGAAGTGTGACGGTGGCGAGGGCTAC
>CBFGVM010000141.1:0-9829 GCA_965652015.1 uncultured Alphaproteobacteria bacterium | reverse complement strand
GGGCAGGAGCGAGCAGCGCAAGATCTTGATGATGATCTCCGATGGTGCCCCGGTCGACGATTCGACTCTGTCGGTGAACCCCGGGAACTATCTTGAGCGGCATCTGCGCTGGGTGATCGAGGAGATCGAGACGCGCTCTCCCGTGGAACTGATCGCGATCGGCATCGGTCACGATGTGACGCGTTACTATCGCCGCGCTGTCACGATCGTCGATGCCGAGGAACTCGGCGGCGCCATGACGGAAAAGCTTGCGGAACTGTTCGACGAGCAGGCGCACGGCGAGCCCCTGCGGCGGAGGTTCGACGCGTGAGAGACCGCACGCCTTGGCGTTGCGTTCTCCTATGGCGAAACCGACGGATCATCACCGCGGTCATTGCAAGCGCATCGCTGTTGGCAGCCATCCCCGGCGCGGCGCAGTTACTGCCGTCGATCACGTCGCCGCTCGCAATCGAGGTTCGCAGCGAGCGCATCACCGCGTTCGACGTTCGCGACCCCTCCCTTCGGCAGTTCGGCTTGCTGGAATTCCGCGGCGGTCTCGTGCTGCGCTCGCCCCACCGAGACTTTGGCGGGATATCCGCCATTCGCGTCGCATCGGATGGCGCGCATTTCATCGCCTTGAGCGACAAGGGTGCATGGTTTCGCGGCCGCCTTCTCTACGAGGGCGCGCGGCCGAGCGGCATCGCGGACGCCGAAATGGCACCAATGCTTGGCACCAATGGGAAACCGCTGGCGGCGCGCGGCTGGTATGACACCGAATCGATCGCGGTGGATGGCGACACGCTCTATGTGGGAATTGAGCGAGTGCATCAGATCGTCCGCTTCAACTACGGTAAGGAAGGCCTGCTCGCCCGCGGTCAACCGATCGAGCTTCCTTCGGCGCTGCGCTCGCTGCCCGCGAACAGGGGCCTCGAAGCGCTGGTGTTCGTTCCAAGGGGCTTGCCGCTCGCCGGCACGCTGATCGCGATTTCGGAGCGCGGCCTCGATGACGCCGGCAATATCAGCGGGTTTCTCATTGGCGGACCGACGCCGGGCAGTTTCGCGGTCAGGCGCAATTCGAACTACGACATCACCGACGCAGCCGTCCTGCCGGGCGGTGACGTCCTGCTGCTGGAACGAAGGTTTGGGTGGGACAGCGGTTTGGCCGTGCGTATGCGGCGCATCGCGCTCGCCGACATCAAGCCGGGGGCGCTGGTCGACGGTTCCGTTCTGTTCGATGCCGATCTCGGCTACGAGATCGACAACATGGAAGGCTTGAGCGTTCACCGCAGCGCCGGCGGCGAAACCGTCCTCACGCTCGTTTCGGACGACAATTTCTCGACCGTTCAGCGCACGCTGTTATTGCAGTTCGTGCTGGCCGAGCCCTAGCCCGTTCGTACGCTCGCCGAAAAATGTCGCGGCTTTCGCGAGCATCAGCTCGCGGCTCACGCCGCTTCCGCCGCCTTTTTCTTCCTGATCTGTCGTTTGAGCTCCAACGCCTTATCGGACAGCTCGCTGTCCTTCGCCTTCAACAAGAATGCATCGAGCCCGCCGCGATGATCGACCGTTTTCAGCGCGTTTGCGGATACGCGCAATTTGACGGAGCGGCCGAGCGCGTCCGAGATCAGGGTCACATTGAGCAGATTGGGCAGGAAGCGCCGCTTGGTCTTGATATTGGAGTGGCTAACCTTATGGCCAACCTGCGCACGCTTGCCAGTCAGTTCGCATTGCCGCGACATCGAGAAATCCTACTCTGCAAACAGATGGCCCGATCAAGCATCGCGAACGTCGGTGGGACGGCTCCTGCGGCCTCTCAGGCCGGCGGAGCTATAGTCAGAGCTCGAGAAGGCGTCAACCCGGCTGCCCCCACCGCTGCGTGCGCAAGATCACCGACACATCTTTGCCAGCGCAGCGCCGGGATGGAAAAGTCCAGTCGCCTTGATCGGGCCAAGATGCGGCGGCAAAGCTTGCAGGAGTCTGCGCCGGCGGCGCCGAAAGCGCCGGACACATAAGACTAACCATGCTCCGGCGGGCTCTCTAGAAATGGGCGATAGCAGGGGGAATTCGTGAGCTTTTACTGCCTCACCCGCCACGCGATTTTCCTCGGCGTGACCGCGCTTGTGGTGACCATCGCGGATGCCCCGCAGAGCCGGGCTTTCGCTCAAGGCAAGCTCGACGCTCGTTACGTCGTCACTTTGAGCGGTTTGCCGATCGGCCGAGGCGCTTGGGTGATCGACATTGGCGATGATTATTTCACTGCTGCGGCGAACGGGACGACGGCCGGTTTGATGCAAGTCTTCGCCAGCGGCCAGGGCCAGAGCGCCGCGCGCGGCACCATTGCCGCTGGCCAGCTTGTGCCCTCGACCTATGCCTCGCGGATCGTGACTGGCGACAAGTCTGACGAAGTGCGTATGGTCATCAATGCCGGCACTGTGAAAGAGCTAGCTGCCAATCCGCCGACGGTGGCGAGCCCGGACCGCGTTCCCGTCACTGAGGCTCACCGGCGCGGCGTATCGGATCCGATGACGGCGTCGTTGATCCGGGTTCCCGGGAACGGCGACGCGCTGGGTCCCCAGGCTTGCCAGCGCACGCTCGCGATCTTCGACGGCCGCATGCGCTACGACCTTCAGCTCGCCTTCAAACGGTTCGAGCGGGTACGAGCGGAGCAAGGCTATCAAGGCGTGGCCGTGGTCTGCGCGGTGTACTTTTCGCCGATCGCCGGACACGTGCGCGACCGTTACGCGATCAAGTACCTCACGCAGCTGCGCGATATCGAACTCTGGCTTGCTCCCATTGCCGGCACGCGTGTGATGATCCCCTATCGCGTCACGGTGCCTACACCGATTGGACTCGGTGTCCTGCAGGCAACGCAGTTCATCTCGACGCCGCAACCGAGCAAGGCGACGGCGAAGACGCAATGATGCGGCGGGCTCTCCCGAGCTCCGGACCGCGAATTTTGGCGAACCGGCGCTACCGGTGATCGATGGCCGATCGTTTGTTGCAGCCATTTCCCGGCCTTTTACACGATTTTGTGGTGAGCAAGGCCAGTGCCACCACATATTGCCGTGAACGAATTCCGACAGGACCGGAGTCAGCGATTCGGGCTCGATTCGTTCGAGACTCGTTCCAGACTAAGCAAAGGCTCAGCCGACAGCCTATGACAGGTGCGTGACAATTCCACCCCCTCTGGTTTGACGTCGAGAAGTGGGGCATTTCGCACAGGATCTGCCACCGCTCGCGAAGTCTCGCCAACGACCCGCCTTGCCCCGACCATTTCCGCGGCTCGCATGTGTGGATCCGGGCAGCCGACCATTCGCGTCTTTTTCGCCGACAATACCCCTCGCGCACGTGACGCGGCCGTGATCGATGCCGTTATCAATGCAGCTCCGCGGGCCGCGCACGGAGCGCTTCATCTTGATAATTATCTTGACGATTTGCCTTGCCTGTCAGCTGAGATGCTTGCATGGAACTTTGAAAACCGCTGATCCCACCGCTGGTCGTCGGCGCTCGAGCAGTCGCGCTGCAATCGTTCCGTGAGCGGTCCAAATGTTTGCTGAACAGGGTGGAAGCGCGGTATCGTGTGTGGAGCGACATGCATGCACGGCTGCGGGCACCGTTGAAAGAATGGCAAGAACGCGGCGCGCGGCGCGATCTCTTATCTGCTACCTTGAAGGCCCGATACAGAAGTGTGATGGATAGCATCACGCGGTAGCAACGTCAGTCATCGCTCAAACGGTCGATGCCCATCTCCTTCTCCTCGCCAGCCAACCGCGATTCCGGCGCCCGCGGCACCGGCGTCACGGCGGTGCTCGGCCCGACCAACACCGGCAAGACTCATCTGGCGATCGAACGCATGCTCGGCCATTCGTCCGGCATCATCGGGCTGCCGCTGCGGCTGTTGGCGCGTGAGGTTTACAACAAGGTCGAGGCGCGTGTGGGCGCGGATGCGGTCGCCCTCATCACCGGCGAGGAGAAGATCAAGCCGCCCAGCCCGCGCTATTGGGTCTCCACCGTCGAGGCCATGCCGCGCGACCTCGACGTTGCCTTCCTGGCCATTGACGAGGTGCAGCTGGGCGCCGATCTCGAGCGCGGTCACGTCTTCACCGATCGCGTGCTCAACCGCCGCGGGCGCGAGGAGACGCTGGTCCTCGGAGCGCAGACCGTGCGGCCGATGATCGAGCGGCTCTTGCCCGGCGCCCATGTCTTGACACGGCCGCGGCTGTCGCAGCTCTCGTTTGCGGGCGAGAAGAAAATCACCCGACTTCCGCGCCGTTCCGCGATCGTCGCGTTCTCGGCCGAGGAAGTCTATTCGATTGCCGAGCTGATCCGTCGCCAGCGCGGCGGCGCTGCCGTGGTGCTCGGGGCGCTCAGTCCGCGCACGCGCAACGCGCAGGTTGCGCTCTATCAATCCGGCGACGTCGAGTATCTCGTTGCTACCGACGCCATCGGGATGGGGCTCAACCTCGACGTCGATCACGTCGCCTTCGCCTCCGACCGCAAATTCGATGGTTATCAGTTCAGAAGGCTCAATCCGGCTGAACTGGCGCAGATTGCCGGCCGCGCCGGCCGCGCCATTCGCGACGGCACGTTCGGCACCACCGGCAGATGCCCGCCGTTCGAAACCGAGCTGGTGCAGGCGCTCGAAAGCCATTCGTTCGAGCCGCTCAAGGTGCTGCAATGGCGCAATACCGAACTCGACTTCTCATCGGTCGGCGCGCTGCAGGCCTCGCTCGCCGAGACGCCGAAACAGAACGGGCTCACCCGCGCGCCCATCGCCGAGGACATTTTGGTTTTGGAGCATGCGGCGCGCGACGACGAGATCCGCTCGCTCGCGACGACGCGCCAGGCAGTCGAGCGACTGTGGGATGTCTGCCAAGTGCCCGATTATCGCAAAATCTCGCCGGCG
Source organism: uncultured Alphaproteobacteria bacterium (assembly GCA_965652015.1). GTDB lineage: Bacteria > Pseudomonadota > Alphaproteobacteria > Rhizobiales > Xanthobacteraceae > VAZQ01. The sequence continues at coordinate 4,947 of CBFGVM010000141.1, read as the reverse complement.
ACCCATGCCGAGCTCGCCACCACGCTCTACGGTTTCTTGATGCGGGAAGGAACGATCCCGACCGACTGGTTCGCACGCCAAGTCGAACAGGCAGACCGCAGCGACGGGGACATCGATACGCTGTCGAACCGCATCGCCCACATCCGTACCTGGACCTTTGCGGCGAACCGTCCCGACTGGCTGGTCGATCCCGAGCACTGGCAAGGCGTCACGCGCGCGGTCGAGGACAAGTTGTCCGACGCGCTGCACGAGAGGCTCACCGAGCGCTTCGTCGATCGCCGCACCAGCGTATTGATGCGTCGGCTACGCGAGAACGCTACGCTCGAAACCGACATCAGCAAGAGCGGCGAAGTCGTGGTCGAGGGTCACGTCATCGGCCGACTGGACGGATTCATGTTTACGCCCGCCGCTTCGGCCGCGGGCTCGGAAGCGAAGGCGCTCGCCGGCGCCGCACAAAAGGCGCTGGCGGGCGAAATCGACGCGCGGGCGACACGCCTCGCACACGCCGCCGACGGACAGTTCGTGCTCGCGACCGATGGCACCATGAGGTGGGTGGGGCAGCCGGTCGGCAAGCTCTTTGCCGCCGAGGAGACGCTCAAGCCGCGCGTACGCATCATCGCCGATGAGCGTCTCACCGGCGCGCCACGCGATGCGGTGCAGGCACGGCTCGATTTGTGGCTCAAGTCTCACATCGAAAGACTCCTGGAGCCGTTGTTCCGGCTCACCGCCGCCGAAGACATAACAGGAATAGCGCGCGGTGTGGCGTTCCAGCTCACGGAAGCGCTCGGGGTGCTTGATCGTCACAAGGTCGCCGAGGAGATCAAAGGGCTCGAGCAGCCGGCGCGCGCCACGTTGCGCAAACACGGGGTGCGTTTCGGTGCTTATCACATCTATCTTCCGGCGCTACTCAAACCCGCGCCGCGGGTCTTGGCGACGCAACTCTGGGCGCTCAAACATGGCGGCATCGAACGCAAACAGCTCGACGCCATCGAACAACTTGCCGCTAGCGGGCGCACCTCGATTGCCGCCGACCAGGAGATTCCCAAGGCGTTCTATCGCATTGCGGGTTATCGCGTCTGCGGCGCGCGCGCCGTGCGCGTCGATATCTTGGAGCGGCTCGCTGACCTTATTCGCCCGGCGCTCGCATGGCGCGCCGGCGGGACGAGCGTCAAGCCGCCGGGTGCAACCGAGGGCTTCGGCTTCACCGTCACCGGCGGCATGACGTCGCTCACGGGCTGCTCGGGGGAGAACTTCGCCTCGGTGCTGCGCTCGCTCGGTTATCGCATGGAGCGGCGGCCAAAGCCGGCCGAGCCGCCGGTTGCCCCCGTGGAGACGGAAGCGCAACCGGCCCCTTCTGTGGAAGCTACATCGACCGAAACACCTTTGACCGGTGAAGACGGTGCACATCCCCACGGATTTGGCGGCGAGACAGAACCTTCGGTTAGCCCCGCCGAGGCGGAAACCGCAGACGCGCCGCCCGCCGCACCGGCGACCGTCGAAGCAGCCGTGCCAAACGGGACGCCCCCGCACGCGTCGGGGCTGTCCGACGCCGCGGAGGAACTGATCGGCGTCGCCGAGGCGCCGACCCTTGCTTCGCCCGTGCAACCCGAGGCGCCAGCGAGCGAGATCGTAAGCGGTCCGCCATCGCCTGATGTCGCTCCGCAGACGGAACGTGCAGCGGAAGAGTTCATCGAGGTCTGGCGACCCGGTCGCCGGGACGAGCAGACGCGCACCCCGCGCCGTGAGCGTCGTCCGCGTCGCTCGCAGCGAGAGGCACCGAGAGCGCTAGCCGCAACTGCTCCCGCCGCACCCGCTCCCGCCGCAGCGCCAATCCCCGAGAGCGCGGCGCCGCCGGCAGCCGGGCAGGATACGGCCGACCGTATCCAACGCCGCCAGCGCGAGCGTCATGCGGATCGGTCCGAGCGCCATCCCCCGCGTGCGAAACGAGCGGGACCCTGGCAAGGGGATAAGCCTGCGCGGGCCGATCGCGGCGGCCGAACGTCGGATCGTCCGGATCGCGATCCTGCGCTGCGCGCGAAATACATCAAGGGGCGGGGTGAGCGCGGGGGCCGCCGCGAGGCCGATCCGGACTCTCCGTTCGCCAAACTCGCAGCGCTCAAGGAACAGCTTGAGGCCAGCACCAAGGAGCCGCGCTGAGGGCTTGGACCGCCAGCGCATCGACAAGTGGCTTTGGCATGCGCGGGTCGTGCGCACGCGCGCGGATGCGGCGGCACTCGTCGCCGCGGGCCACGTTCGGGTCAATGGCCGGCGCATTGATGGGCCCGGCCGCCCGGTGCGGGCGGGCGATGTGCTCACCGTCGCGCTCGACCGTACGGTCCGCGTGCTCAAAGTCGTGGCTTTTGCCGAGCGTCGCGGGTCCGCGGATGACGCCCGCGTCTTGTCCGAGACGCTCGGGCCGTCGCGTGCTCGTTCACCTGAGCGCGGGCGCGGCGAGGAGGCCTAGAGCGCCGCCGCGTCCGCTGCCGGATCGGCCCCGCCAGCTCTGCATCGCGCCGCGGACGAACGGGCTGGCAAAGCGGCTCTCGGGCTGCCAACTCTTGCTTGCCAGGGGCCCATGCGCTAGTCAGCGCCCGCCCGGAGTCTTCGGAAATGACCTACGTCGTTGTCGAAAGTTGCATCAAGTGCAAGTATATGGACTGCGTCGAGGTGTGCCCGGTGGATTGTTTCTACGAGGGCGAGAACATGCTCGTCATCCACCCCGACGAATGCATCGATTGTGGCGTGTGCGAACCGGAATGCCCGGTCGAGGCGATCAAGCCCGACACCGAGCCGGGGCTGGAGAACTTCCTCAAGCTCAACGCCGATCTTGCGAAGGTCTGGCCCAATATCACGCAGAAGAAGGAACCGCCGGCCGATGCCAAGGCCTGGGAGGGTGTGCCCAACAAGTTGGAAGCCCACTTCTCCCCCAATCCGGGAACCGGAGACTAACGGCCCTGTTAACCAGCTGTGGCGAAAATGTAATGCTGAAATGCCCGGATTCCGGCGTTTCCAGCCGTGCAAGGCTTTGATTTTTGCGGAAAATGTGCTATATAGTCAGAAAATGAGCAAAGCAGCGCACCCGAGCCGCTCCCCCGTGGGGAGCGTTATTTTTCGGGTGGTTTCCGAGGAACCTCAACCAGGGACGTGAGACCCACGCAAACTGCCGTGGCAGGAAAAACGCGCCATCGGTCGAAGAGGACCACCGCCGCAAGTCGGCGAACTAAAAAGACCTCATCGGGCGCCCGCCGAAGGGCTACCCCGAGGGCGGCGACCCGCCGCGGAGCCCCCGTGGCCAAGGCGCCGGTTCGCCGCAAGCCGGACGAAGGAGCTTCCCCCGGAATGAGCAGCAAAAAGGCAACCCAACGTCAGGGGTTCAGGACCAACGAGTTCATCGTGTATCCTTCCCACGGCGTCGGCCAGATCCTCGCGATCGAGGAGCAGGAGGTCGCCGGCGCCAAGCTCGAACTCTTCGTCATCAATTTCGTGAAGGATAAGATGACGTTGCGGGTTCCGACCGCGAAGATCGCGACAGTCGGCATGCGCAAGCTCGCCGAGCCGCCGCTGGTGAAGCGCGCGTTGGAAACGCTGAAGGGGCGGGCCCGCATCAAGCGCACGATGTGGTCGCGTCGCGCACAGGAATACGAAGCCAAGATCAACTCCGGCGACATTGTTGCGATCGCCGAGGTGGTGCGCGATCTTTATCGCTCGGAGACCCAGCCGGAGCAGTCATACTCGGAGCGCCAGCTCTATGAGGCGGCGCTCGATCGGCTTTCTCGCGAAATCTCGGTCGTGCAACGCATCACGGAGACCGAAGCAATCAAGGAAATCGAGGCGGCCCTGGCCAAGGGTCCCCGTCGCGGTCCCAAAGCTGCCGACGCCGAGGACGACGACGCGGTGGTGGAGGACGAGGCGGCCTGACCGTTCGCCCTTTCCGCCACCGAGAACAAAGCCCGGCCGAGCGGCCGGGCTTTTTATTATGCCCTCGCCGAGGGCGCTAACCCTCTCTTGGACAAGGAGAAAGAAGCCCGAAGAATGTCCCGGCCCAGCCATAATTACGCTCGCTTTGCAAACAAGATGAAGCCATCTGGGGAGTCAGCGGGTTGGGGACATGCGGGGGCTATCCGGCGGTATCAGCATGAGCGTGGTGGCTTGTCTTGCCGTTTTGGGCGGGGCAGGGGTGGGCGGTTTGGCCGCGGGATTCAAATCGCGCGAGGGCCTTTCCCCGCCGCCGCCGTCGTCGACGGTCGTGGCCGCGGTCGCCCGCATGGCGCCGTCCGATACGGTCAATCTGCGTTTCCCGGCGGACTGGGCGGAAGCCGCGATCGAGCCGATGCCGCAGATGGTGAAGTTGGCATCGGCAGATCCCGGAATGGCGTTTTTTAGTCCGCAGCCGACCTATGCTCCCGGTGACGCCGATGTTCCGACCATGGTCGAGGCGAAACCGAAACCGGCAGCGCCTGCACCGGCCAAGGTTGCGCTCGCCTCCGTGTCGGCCAAGCCCGCCAAGCCGACTCGTCCCAACGCGGTGCTCAACGAGTCGCAGCTTGCCAGCATCAAGCGGCGACTCAACCTCACGCCGGACCAGGAGCGCTATTGGCCTGCGGTCGAGGCGGAATTGCGCAAGATGGAGTACACCAGAAAGCCGCAGGGCGGCACCCGTACGGCGTCGATCGACATGAGCAAAGTGAATGTCGAAGGGCTCAAATCGGCGGGATTCCCCCTGGTGATGAGCTTTAGCGATGATCAACGGCGGGAACTTAAATCGCTCGCCCACCTGCTGGGACTCGAGAGCGTGATGGCGGGCCTCTGATCGTTCCGCTGCGTCGTGAGGGAGACGAGCCCGGCCGTTGCGCCGGGCTTTTTGTTTGCCCACGCATTCTCGACGGCGGCCTCAAGCGAGCGTAGCCCGGATGAGCGCCAGCGAAATCCGGGAGTCCCGCATATCGC
>CBFGVM010000140.1:0-9948 GCA_965652015.1 uncultured Alphaproteobacteria bacterium | reverse complement strand
GACAACAAAGTTGCGCTGGTCACCGGCGGCGCATCCGGTTTCGGCAAGGGCATCGCCGAGACCTTTGCGCGGGAAGGTGCGCGCGTCGCCGTCGTCGACATCAACGAGAAGGCCGCAGGCGAAGCTGCGGCTTCGATCAGCAACAAGGCGATATCCGTGCGCTGCGATGTCTCGCAGCGCCCGGCGGTGGACGCGGCGGTGAAAGCCACCGTCGATGCGTTCGGACGAGTAGACATCCTCGTCAACAATGCCGGCATGAGTCACGTGCGGCGGCCCATGCTGGAGGTGGAGGAGACGGAGTTCGACCGGCTCATGGCCGTGAACGTCAAATCGATCTTCCTGTTCGCGCACGCGGTCGTGCCGCTCATGCGCAAGCAGAGGTCCGGCGTGATCATCAATATCGGCTCGACTGCGGGGATCAGGCCGCGGCCGGGGCTGACCTGGTACAACGCCTCCAAGGGCGCGGTGAACCTCCTGTCGAAGTCGATGGCGGCGGAGCTGGCCGCAGACGGCATCCGCGTCTGCGCGATCGCGCCGGTGATGGCGGAGACGCCGCTGTTGCCGACCTTCATGGGCGGCGATTCGCCGGAGCTGCGCGCGCAGTTCAAGGCAACCGTGCCGCTCGGCCGCTTCGCGACGATCGAGGATGTCGCCAACGCGACGTTGTTTCTCGCCTCCGACGAGGCCTCGTTCCTCACCGGCAACGTGCTGGAGGTCGACGGCGGGCGCTGCGTGTAGCGCATTGCGGGGCGAGATTATTGAGCCGGCGGCGGCAAGCGCGATCCTTCTAGCGAAGCACCATGCGCTTCGTCTCAACGATTCCATTCCCCTCCCGCGCAAGGCTGCGCCAGACTGCTTCGCAGCGCCAGCCGCCGCTGACGGCTTCGATCCGATAGAGGTTGTAGCCGGCGCAATCGCGCTCGCCCGGCGGAACCGGCGCAGCTGCCGACGCCGATGGCGCGCCGATCACCGGGATGCGGCGCTGCGGCCCCTCGAGCTCGATCAGAGAGTGGACGTGGTCATGGCCGTGAATGACGAGCTCGGCCCCGTGCCGCGCCAGCGCCGCACGAAAATCGGCGCCGTCGACGAGCCGCTTCAAATGCCGCGCCGGCGTGCTGATCGGCGGATGATGGATCATCACCACGCGAAAGAGCGCTTGGCGGCCGCAGCGCTCCAGCGCCTCGGCAAGCTTTTCGATCTGCTCGCGGCCCAGACGCCCCGTCGCCAGGAAGGCGGCCGTCGGAACCGCCGTCGACAATCCGATCAGCGCCAGCGGGCCGCGCCGGCGCACAAACGGAAACGCCGTCTCGGGCGTATCGTCGCCGCGCATATACTCGCCCCAGTGCAGCTGCGGATAATGCGTGGCGGCGCGCACATACGCGTCGTGATTGCCCGGCACCAAGGTGACGTCACGCGGTGGCCCGAGCGAAGCGAGCCAGGCGCGCGCCGGCGCGTATTCACCGGCGAGCGAGAGGTTGACGAGGTCGCCGGTCACCACGATGTGGTCCCCCGCCTGCGCTTTGAGGTCGGCCGTGACGCGCGCGAGCACCTCGGCGCGATGGATGCGATGGCGCTTGCGCCGCCAGTTGAAAAAGCCGGCCGCACGTTTGCCGGCGAGCTCGGTCAACCGGGGCGTCGGCAGCGGCCCGAGATGGGGATCGGACAGATGTGCGAGGACAAACATGAAGGCGTCGGGGCTATGAGCTCCCGATCAAAATTCCCGCGACAAACACCAGTGTGCCGCCAACGACGACCTGAAACGTCGCCGCGAGGAACGGTGTATCCATAAAACGGTGGCGGATATAGGAGATGGCCACGAGCTCGACTGCAACCACGGCGATGGCGATGGCGGTCGCGGTCCAGAAATTGGGAATGAGATAGGGCAGCGTGTGACCGACCCCGCCGATCGCGGTCATCACGCCGCAGACCGCGCCGCGCACCACCGGGGCGCCGCGCCCGGTGAGGGAACCGTCGTCGGACAGCGCTTCGGCAAAGCCCATCGAAATGCCGGCCCCCACCGATGCGGCAAGCCCGATTAGAAACGTCTCCCACGTGTTGTGGGTGGCGAAGGCGGCGGCAAAAAGCGGCGCCAAAGTCGAGACCGAGCCGTCCATCAGCCCCGCGAGCCCCGGCTGCACGTATTGCAGCACGAACATGCGCCGCGCGGTTTCGTCCTCCGTGGCGCGCGCGCTCGGCGTCAGAATTTGTTGGCCGAGCTTGTGGGCGAGGCTCTCGTGCTCCACCTCGGCCTCGGCCAGCTCGAGCAGGAGCTGGCGCACCGAGGCATCGCGCGTCGTCTCGGTGGCGCGGCGGTAGAACCGTGCCGCCTCGTATTCCATGTTCTCGGCAAACTTGCGCACCTCGTCGAGGTTGAGCGGCTGCATGAGCCAGAGCGGCTTCTTCTGGATGAAGCCCTTGACGTCCTGGCGGCGGATCAGCGGCAGGTATTCGCCGAATTTCGACCGGTAGAGATCGAACAGCATGGTGCGGTGGCGCACCTCCTCCTCCGCCATCTCGTCGAAGACCTTGGCCGAGGCCGGGTATTTTTCGCGCAGCCCCTGGGCGAAGCCGCGGTAGATGCGGCTGTCCTCGTCCTCGTTGGTGATGGCGAGCGCGAGGATTTCCTGTTCGGTGAGCTCGGAAAAGCGTTTCACGGGGGGCCGTACTCCGGAGAAGGGCTATATTAGAACCATTCTAGACGGTAAAGCCGGGCTTTTGACAAGCCGCAGGCGATGCCGTTCTGCCAGTGGTCTCAATCTCGTCATGCCCGGCCTTGTGCCGAGCATCCACGTCTTGTTTCTTCGATGCGATAAAGACGCGGATGGCCGGACGAAGCCCGGCCATGACGCTGGGCGGCGAGATCGGCATGAAACGCCTCAGCCTCAGTGCGACGCGCCGCGCGCTCGAGCCCGCGCTGCGGCGCGCGCTGCACGCGTATTGGCGCTTCGCGCGCGCCATGACGCTTGGCGTGCGCGCGCTGGTGATCGACGAGGAAGGGCGCGTGTTCCTGGTCAAGCACAGCTACGTCAGTGGCTGGCATCTGCCCGGCGGCGGGGTCGAGGCCGGCGAGACGCTCAGTGAGGCGCTGGCGCGGGAGCTGCGCGAGGAGGGCAATATCGAAATGACGGCGCCGCCGCAGCTGCATGGCGTGTTCTTCAATAATCGCGCCTCTCGCCGTGATCACGTCGCCCTCTTCGTCGTTCGCGCGTTTCGCCAATCGGCGGCGCCGGTCCCTGATCGCGAGATCGTCGAGCATGGCTTCTTTGCCCTCGATGCGCTCCCCAACGACACCACCGCGGCGACGCGCACGCGCATCATCGAGGTGCTCGGTGGCGCCCCGGTCAGCGAGCGATGGTGAGCGGCCGTGCCGCCGCGGCTTGAGGCCACCTATCTCGTGCGCTGCGATGCGCGCACGATCGAGGACCGCGCGCACGCCATCGCGGTGGAGCAAAGCGTCGAGATGCCGGTTGCAGCCATCGCCGACGACTTCGTGCGCTCGCAGATCGTCGGGCGCGTCGAGGCCATCACCCAAAAACAAGAACTCTTCGAGGTCCGCGTCTCGCTTGCGGCTGAGACCGTCGGAGACGATCCGGGGCAGCTCATCAACATGCTGTTCGGCAATACCTCGTTGCACGAGGACGTGGTGCTGTCGGACGTCGCGCTGCCGAAGGAGCTGATCGAAAATTTCGGCGGTCCTCGCCATGGGCTCGAAGAATTGCGGCAACGAGTTGGCGCGCCAGCGCGGGCGTTGACCTGCTCGCCACTCAAGCCGCAAGGCCTGTCTCCGGCGGGGCTCGCTGAACTTGCCAAAGATTTTGCGCGAGCCGGCATCGACTACATCAAGGACGACCACGGTCTCGCCGACCAGGCTTATTCGCCGTTCGCGCGGCGGCTCGAAGCCGTCACTCGCGCTTTGGGCAGCGTGCAGCGGCAAAGCCGTGCCGCGCGCTACGTGCCGAGCCTGTCGGGCGATCTCGACACCATGCGCGCTCAGATCGCGTTGGCGAAGGACGCCGGCGTCGATACCGTCATGGTCGCGCCGATGATCGCAGGGCTCTCCAACTTCCACCGGCTCGTGCGAGAAAATCCCACCGTCGCCTTTGTCGCGCATCCCACCATGGCCGGGGCCGGGCGGATTTCTCCGCCCCTGCTCTTGGGCAAGCTGTTCCGCATCCTCGGGGCCGATGCGGTCATCTTCCCGAACTATGGCGGACGCTTCGGCTACTCCCCAGATACGTGCCGGGCGCTTGCGCATGCTGCGTTGGATCGGCGCTACGGGCTGCGCCCCGCGGTTCCGGTGCCGGCCGGCGGCATGACCACCGATCGCGTGGTCGAAATGCTTGATTTTTACGGGGCCGACGTGATGTTGCTGATCGGCGGCGCGCTGCTCGAGGCGCGCGAGCATCTGCGCGAAGCCACATCGGCCTTCGTGACCGAAGTTCATCGCTATGCCTATGGGTAGGTCATGGCCAACCGTGACAAGACGATTCACCGCAAGGCCAAGGATTACCGCTGGGAAGGCGTAGACGAGCTTCCATACAAGGAAGACGATCGCGCCTTGTTCAAGTCGATCACTCGCCAAGTGCTGTTCGCGGATCCGCAGCTGCACGGCGAGTTGCGCTACTTCGAGGTGGCGCCCGGCGGATTTTCCACACTCGAGCGGCACCAGCACATGCATGCGGTGATAATCCTGCGCGGGCGCGGTCATTGCCTCGTGGGCGAGAAGGTCAGACCGGTGGAGACGCGTGATCTCGTCACCGTGCCGGCGATGACCTGGCATCAGTTCCGCGCCACGGCAGGCGAGCCGCTGGGCTTTCTCTGCATGGTGAACGCCACGCGCGACAAGCCGGAGTTGCCCTCGGCCGAGGATCTGGCCAAGCTCGAGCGGGACGCGCAGATCGCCGCCTTCCTGCGCAACGAGCCGGTCTAGTTGCTTTGCTGCAAAAACATCTCTCCCGTTTTGCGGATAGCCGCTTGAGCGCTTGCGCGTGACCTCCTCGCCTACAATCAGGGTTGGCATCGATATCGGCGGCACTTTCACCGACGTAGCCCTGGAAACAGGCGAGCGCCGATTTACGGCCAAGATCTTGACGACGCCGCAGGCGCCGGAAGAGGGCGTGCTCGCCGTACTGCGATCCGTCCATGCCCGGGCAGGAGTCGAGCCGGGACAGGTAGGCCTCATCGTTCACGGGACGACTCTCGCCACCAATGCGCTGATTGAGCGAAAGGGCGCGCGAACCGCCCTTCTCACGACGGAAGGCTTCCGCGACGTGCTCGAGATCCGGCACGAAAACCGGTTTGAGCAGTATGACATCAATATCGATCTGCCGCCGCCGCTCGTTCCCCGTCGGTTGCGCCTTCCGATCCGCGAAAGGATCGATGCGCAAGGCGAGGTTCTGGTCGCGCTCGATGAATCCAGCGTCAGCCGCGCGATCGAAGCGCTAGCTGCCAACCAAGTAGCGGCCGTGGCGGTCGGGTTCCTGCACAGCTTCACCAATCCCGATCACGAGCGTCGGGTCGGCGAGGTGATTGCCCGCCGATTGCCGGATGTTGCAGTGACGCTGTCCTGCGAGGTCTCGCCGGAGATGCGCGAATACGAGCGCTTCTCCACCGCCTGCGCCAACGCCTACCTACAACCCTTGATCGGGCGCTACCTCGCAAAGCTCGAGCGCGAGCTGATGCTTGCCGGCTTTCGCTGTCCCTTGCTGCTGATGACCTCGGGTGGGGGGATCACCACCGCCGAGACAGCAATCCGCTTTCCCGTCCGGCTGGTCGAATCGGGGCCGGCGGCGGGCGCGATCTTCGCCGCCTGCATCGCGCGTCAGCATGAACTCGAGCAGGTCGTGTCGTTCGACATGGGCGGAACGACCGCGAAGATCTGCCTCATCGACAAGGCGCAGCCGCAGACCGCGCGTGCCTTCGAGGTGGCGCGAGTCTACCGCTTTCTAAAGGGCAGCGGGTTGCCGCTGCGCATTCCGGTGATCGAGATGGTCGAGATCGGTGCCGGCGGCGGCTCGATCGCGCGGGTCGATACGCTTAGACGGATCGTTGTCGGTCCAGACAGCGCCGGCTCGGAGCCGGGACCCGCCTGCTACGGCCGCGGCGGCAAAGAACCCACCGTGACCGATGCCGACCTTGTTCTTGGCCGCATCGATCCGACGACCTTCTCGGGCGGCAAAATGTCTCTCGATCTTGCTGCCGCCCAGCGCGCTGTCGCGGAGCGAGTCGGAGCTCCCCTGAATCTTGCAACCGAACATGCGGCACTCGGCATTAGCGAGATGGTGGACGAGAACATGGCCAATGCGGCGCGCGTGCATGCCATCGAGAGCGGCAAAGAGCTTGGGCCGCGCACGCTGATCGCGTTCGGTGGCGCCGCTCCGCTGCATGCCGCGCGGGTCGCCGAGAAACTCGGCATCAGCCGAGTCCTCGTCCCGACTAACGCCGGCGTGGGCTCTGCGGTCGGGCTCCTGCGCGCACCGGTGGCCTACGAAATCGTTCGCGGCCGGCTCATGCGCCTCGGCAGCTTCGACCCCGCCTCCGCCAATCGCCTGTTGAGTGAGATGCGCGGCGAAGCAGAAGCCATCGTGCGGCGCGCCGAGCCGGCTGCAAGCTTGCTCGAGCAGCGCTCGGCTTTCATGCGTTACCGCGGTCAGGGCCACGAGATCGCGGTCGAGCTTCCAGCGCGCGACTTCACTTCTGCGGACCGGTCGGCCCTCAGGGAACTCTTCGAGACGGCCTATCGCCGGCTCTACAGTCGATCGATCCCCGGCGTCGAGATCGAGATTCTCAGTTGGGTGGTCGCGGTGAGTGCTCCATCGGAAGGCGAGCTTGGCGCGCCGCTTCCCGAACGACCGACCGAGCCGAGACCGCGGTCGCGGTGGCCGGTCTTTGATCCGGATGTCGGTGAGTTCCAGGAGGTGGCGGCTTATTGGCGGGGCGATCTTGTGCCTGGAGCGCGCATCAGCGGCCCGGCTGTCATCGCGGAGGACGAGACCTCAACCGTCATCAGCCCACGCTTCGAAGCCCGGATCGACCGGTTCGGCTATATTGAACTCATCCGCCGCGAGGCTTGAACATGGTTGCCCGTGCCAACACTGCGCTCGCGCAGATCCATACCCAGATCATGTGGAGCCGGCTGATCGCCGTCGTGGAAGAGCAGGCGCAGACCATGCTGCGCACTGCGTTCAGCACCTCCGTGCGCGAGGCAGGCGATCTTTCGGCCGGCGTGTTCGACCGCCACGGTCGCATGCTGGCGCAAGCGGTCACCGGCACCCCGGGCCACGTGAACTCGATGGCGAACGCCGTGCGGCATTTTCTCGACGTCTATCCGCTCGCGACCATGAAACCCGGCGACCACTACATCACCAACGACCCGTGGCTCACCTCGGGCCATCTGCACGACATTACGGTGGTGTCGCCGAGCTTCTATCGGGGCGAAGCCGTCGCGCTATTCGCCAACACGATCCATGTCGTGGATATCGGCGGCCTCGGCATGGGCCCCGACGGCCGGCAAGTGTTCGAGGAGGGGCTCGCCATTCCGATCATGCCGCTCGCGCGCGAGGGCTGCATGAACGAGGATCTGCTGCGTTTGGTGCGCGCGAACGTACGCGAGCCGCTGCAAGTCGAAGGTGACATCTATGCGACGGCGGCGTCCAACGACGAAGGCAGCCGGCGGCTGGTCGAGATGATGGACGAGTTCGAGATCGCCAATCTGGACCGGCTCGGCGATACGATTATCGACGCCTCGCGCGAGGCGACGCTCGAGCGCATCCGCGCGCTGCCGAAGGGCACCTATCACAACAGCATGACGATGGACGGCTACGACAAGCCGCTCGTGCTCAATGCCGCCTTGACCATTTCCGATGACGGCATCCACGTGGACTTCGACGGCACATCGCCAGCCTCGTCCCATGGCATCAATGTCGTCTACAATTATTGCCTCGCCTATACCGCCTTCGGCGTCAAATGTCTGGTGGCGCCCGACGTGCCGAACAATGCGGGCTCTCTCGCTCCGATCAGCGTCAGCGCACCGGAAGGCTGCGTGCTCAACGTGAAGCGGCCGTGGCCGGTCGCTGCGCGCCATACGGTCGGCCACATGCTGCCCGATGTCGTGTTTGGCTGTTTGCACCAGGTGCTGCCTGTGCCGGCGGAAGGCGCCTCCTCGCTCTGGAATCCGCAGATTTTCGGCGGCGGCTCACTGGTCGATGAGGTCGAGGAAGGAACGGACGCGAATGCGCTGCCGGAATTCAGTACGGTGATCTTCCACTGCGGCGGGGCTGGCGCACGGCCGACCAAGGACGGGCTCAGCGCGACCGCGTTCCCCTCGGGCGTGCGCACCATCCCGGTGGAAGCGACCGAGAGCGTGGCGCCGGTGGTGTTCTATCGACGTGAATTCCGGGAAAGTTCCGGCGGTGCCGGTAAACTCCGCGGCGGGCTCGGCCAAGCGATCGAGCTCGGCGGCGCCGGCGCGGCGCCGATCGCGCTTTTGTGCAATTTCGAGCGCGTGCACAATCCCGCGCGCGGGCGCGACGGCGGCCGTCCGGGTGGCGCGGGTACGGTGGCGCTGCGCTCCGGCCGACCGATCCGTCCCAAAGGACGCCAGACCGTGCCCCCGCGCGACGCGATCCGCCTCGGACTGCCGGGGGGCGGCGGCGTCGGCGATCCACGCACGCGCGACCCGCAGCGCGTGCTTGACGACGTGCTCGATGGCTTCATTACCGCGGAGGAGGCGCGGCGCGATTATGCCGTGGTCATCGATGCGGATGGACGGCTCGACTTGGCCGCCACCCAGCGCCTGAGAAAGGGCGAGGATTAGGACGTGTACTCATAAAATCGCGATAGGCGAGGGCGGCCGATCAATGTCCGCTTTGGAGCGCTTAGCGGACGTAAGTCTGACGTCGCGTCATGTCCGCTTAGTGCCATAAGCGGGCTCATGCGCCGCAGCAAACGGCGTCTCTATTCGATCACTTTGTCGGCGAGGGCGAGCACCTTCGAGGGAATTTCAACTCCCACCGACCTGGCTGCCGCAACCGCATCGGGTCAGCAAGGTCGCTTAATGGCTAGCCCTGGCCCCCTCTTTCAAGCGATTCGAGCGCGCGGCGTAGTGCATCCGCCGCCGCCTTGCGCTCGTCGTTGGACATGCGGTCGGCGTCGAGTTTTAGCTGCAGATGCGCCGTGGCGGCCTCTTCCGCATCCCGTTTCAGCCCGACCACCGTATAGGTCGCGACCGGCTGTGCGATGCCTTTGACCTGCACGTGGCCGTGCTCCTCACAGCGCACGTCGTCCTTCACGTGCGCGTAGGTCTCGAACGAGATCAGCACGCCGCCGGGGGGCGCTTCGTGCTCAAGCCGCGACGCGAGATTCACGGTGCCGCCAACCATCGTGTAGTCCATGCGGTCTTCGCTGCCGAAATTACCCACGGTGCAATAACCGGTGTGAATGCCGATCCGGCAACGCAATGGCGTCGCGATGATGCCGCTGTTGCGCAATTCTTCAGCCAGTTCGCCGACGCGTTGTTGCATGGCAATCGCCATTTGGACGCAGGCCAACGCATCCTCCTTCACGCCCAGCGTGGTGGGATCGCCAAAGAACATAACAATGGCGTCGCCGACGTATTTGTCGATGGTTGCGCCGTATTGCAGCGCGATCTTCGACATCTCGGTGAGGTAGTGGTTAAGGAGCTGAGTAAGGTCTTCCGATTCCATCTTGTCGGTGATTTCGGTGAAGCCGACGAGGTCGGAGAAGCAGACGGTCAGCTTCTTGCGCTTGCTGACGATCTTGACATCCTGTTGGCCGGTGAAGATTGAGTCGTAGACTTGCGGAGCCAAATACTTTGCGAGTTTTGAGGACAAGGCCGCCAGCGCCGCGTACTTCTCGGTGAGATCCTGCTCGCGCTGCTTAAGCTCGGTGATGTCCGAATAGACTGCGACGGTGCCGCCATCCTCGGTA
>CBFGVM010000139.1:0-9992 GCA_965652015.1 uncultured Alphaproteobacteria bacterium | reverse complement strand
ACGTGCCGTTCAAGGCCGTCACCGTCATCATGGGCGACACCGCCACCAGCGTGAACCAGGGCGGTGCGTCGGGCTCGACCGGCATCCAGAATGGCGGCAAGCAGATGCGCATGGCCGCCGCCGAAGCGCGCCGCGTGCTCGTCGACATGGCGGCGGCGAAGCTCGCTCTGCCGGCCGACGCGCTCATCGTCACCGACGGCGTGGTGCATGCTAAGGACGATCCGAGCAAGCGGGCCTCCTATGCCGAGCTGATCGGCGGGCGTTACTTCAACGTCCAGCTCGAATGGAACAAGCAGTGGGGCAACCCGCTCTACGCGCCCGGCAAGGCGCAGCCGAAGGATCCGAAAAATCACAAGATCGTCGGAAAGCCGATCGCGCGCGAGGACATCGCGCCCAAGGTCTATGCGCAAGAAGACTTCTGCACCGACATCAGGCGGCCGGGCATGGTGCATGGCCGCATGATCCGGCCGGCCGTCGCCGGCAGCGTGCCGGTGAAGGTCGACGAAAGCTCGATCAAGGACATCCCCGGCGCGAGAGTGGTGTGGGAGAAGGGCTTCCTCGGGGTCGTGGCCGACAACGAATGGGACGCGATCAGAGCGGCGGACAAGCTCAAGGTGGAATGGTCGGAGGTCAAAGCGCCGTTCCCCGACCAGACCGCACTCTACGAGCACATCCGCAGCGCTCCGGTACGCAAGCGTGAGATCGGCGGCAAGGCGACCGGCAACGTCGACGAGGCGGTCAAGACCGCCGCGCGCGTGGTCGAGGCCGAGTACGAGTGGCCGTTCCAGTCCCATGCTTGCATGGGACCGGCCTGCGCCGTGGCGGAGATCGAGAACGGCAACGTCACCTGCTGGACCGGCTCGCAGAAGCCGCATTTCGTGCGCGACGGCATCGCGCTCACGCTCGGCGTTCCGGCGGAGAAGGTGCGCGCGATCTGGGTCGTCGGCCCGGGCTCCTATGGCCGCAGCGATGCCGACGACGCGGCGATGGACGCGGCGGTGCTGGCGAACGCGGTCGGCAAGCCGGTGCGCGTGCAGTACACGCGCGCGGAGGCGACCGGATGGGACCCGAAAGGTCCCGCCTCGATCCACCGGGCCCGCGCCGCCATCGATGCGTCCGGCAACGTTGTCGCCTACGAGTTCACCAGCAAAGGCTTCTCCCGCATCGACGTAAGCACCAATGGCGGCGCGCCCAAGGACACGCTCGCCGGACACTTCCGCGGCACGGAACTCAAATCCGGCGATAATTTCGGCGTGCCGGCGGAATCCTACGAGTTCGCCAACAAGCGCATGGCGTGGGAGACGATCGCGCCGCTGCTCGACCGCGGCTCGCCGCTGCGCAGCGCGCATCTGCGCGATCCGGTCGGACCGCAGATCCATTTTGCCAGTGAATCGTTCATGGACGAGGTGGCCGCGGCGCTCAACGTCGATCCCATCGAGTTTCGGCTGCGTCACGTCAAGGATGCGCGCGACATCGCAGTGATCAAAGCCGCCGCGGAAAAGGCCGCCTGGCAATCGCGACCCTCCCCGCGCAAGGACCAGACCGGAAGCAAGGTCAGCGGCCGCGGCATCGCTTATGCGCAACGCAACGCCACCCGCTGCGCCGTCATCGCCGAAGTCGATGTCGACCGCGCCAGTGGGAAGATCTGGGCGCGCAAATTCGTCGTCGGCCACGACTGCGGTCAGATCATCAACCCCGAGGGGCTCAAGCACACCATCGAAGGCAACGTCGTGCAGGGCATCAGCCGCACGCTGTGGGAGGAGGTCAAGTTCGACGCCAAGAACGTGACCAGCGTGGATTGGATGACGTATCCGATCCTCGACATCACCGAGACGCCGGAGGCGATCGAGGTGGCGCTCATCAACCATCCCGAGCTGCCGCCCACCGGCGCCGGCGAGCCCTCGATCCGTCCGGTGGCGGCGGCCATCGCCAACGCCATCTTCGACGCGACCGGCGTGCGCATCCGCCGCGTGCCGTTCTCGCCCGACCGGGTGAAGCAGTCGCTGTCGTAACGGGCCGATTTGGCCTCTGATGTTGAGGCCCACTCGGTCTACTCCCTCTCCCAGCTGACGCGGGGAGAGGCGCGCACTGAGTGCGTGGTTCGGTGTGTGTGATACACTTCCATCATGATCGCGCGCTCGCTCGATGAAGCTTTGAACGTGATCACCGACGGCTGCGTGCTGGCGGTGCCGCGCGAGGCCTCGGGCGTAGCCATGGCGGCGACGCGCGCGCTCATTCGCCGCGGCGTCAAGCGGCTGCATCTCATCGCGCTGCCGACCTCGAGCCTGCAGGCGGAGTTGCTCATCGGCGCGGGCTGCGTCGAAACGATCGAGACCTCGGCGGTCAGCCTCGGCGAATTCGGACCGGCGCCGCGCTTCACCGCCGCCGTGACCGCGGCCGCAATCCACGTCAAGGACGCGACCTGCCCGGCGCTGCATGCCGCGTTCCAGGCGGCCGAGAAAGGCGTTCCCTTCATGCCGCTGCGCGGGCTGATCGGCTCCGACGTGCTCGCGCAGCGCAAGGACTGGAAGGTCATCGACAACCCGTTCGGCAACGACGATGCGATCGTGCTGCTCCCGGCGATCAGGCCTGATGTCGCGCTGTTCCACGTACCGCTCGCCGACCGTGAGGGCAATGTTTGGATCGGCCGCGACCGTGAGCTCGCCACCATGGCGCATGCGGCGGCAAAGACGGTGGTGACGGTGGAGAAGCTTCACGAGGGAAGTCTATTCGACGATCCCACGCTCGCGGCCGGCGCACTCGGCGGCTTCTACATCGAAGCGATTGCGGTCGCGCCGAACGGTGCTTGGCCGCTTGCGCTTGCCGATCATTACGGCGTGGATGCGGCGCATCTTGCCGAATACGCGCGCATGGCTGCGAGCGCCGAGGGATTTGCCGCCTATCTCGATCGGCACGTGCATGCCCAACGCGCGGCGTGAGTGCCCTATCGCTTCGTCACGCCCGGGCTTGGCCCGGGCATCCACGCCTGCATTCACTGTCTCCGCGAGGCAAAGACGTGGATGGCCGGAACAAACATGACCGCGACGGACGGCTACTGCAACGAAGAGCTGCTCGCTGACGTCATTGCCGGCCTGATCGGCGATGCCCGTCACGTGGCGGTCGGCGCCTCCTCGCCCATTCCTGCGGCGGCGGCGTTGCTGGCACGCGAGCGCGGCCGTGGCCGGCCCTGCGTGTCGCTGCTGGGGAGCCGGCGGCAAACCTTCTTCACCGACGGCGGGCGCGAGCTGTTCGACTGCGCCGGGCAGGGCCGCATCGACGCCTTCTTCCTCTCGGGCGGACAGATCGACGGCGAGGGCAACATCAACCTCGTCGCCATCGGCGACTACGCAAAGCCGAAGGTGCGCTTTCCCGGTTCGTTCGGGTCGGCTTATCTCTATTACGTCGTACCCAGGGTGATTTTATTCCGGCTCGAGCACAGCCGTCGCACGCTGGTCGAGAAGGTCGATTTCATCAGTGCGCCGGGAACGAGCGCGGACAACGTCTATCGCCCGGGCGGTCCCGTCGCGCTCATCACCAATCGCTGCCTGTTCGCCTTCGACCGAAAACGGCGGCGCTTCGCGCTGTCGAGCGTGCATCCCGGGCATACGCTTGCCGAGGTCGTGGAGCATACCGGTTTTGATTTCGACCGGCCGGGCGACGTACCGGTCACGCCCGCGCCCTCGCCCGAAACGCTGCGCATCCTGCGAACCGCTGTCGCCCCGCAGCTGATCGAGATCTATCCGAAATTTGCAGCGGAGGTGTTCGGGGTGCAACAACCCGCCTGATGAGAGCTTTCAAGCGCGGCCTTTTCATTGTCATCATCCGCGCAAGCGGATGATCCGGTAATCATCGAGTCAGGCGGGCTGGCGCGACGGTGCCACATCGGATAGTCAGGTGTTTACTGGATGCCCGCTTTCGCGGGCATGACCATGTGGAGAGGCGGCAACGAGGGGAAATGAAGTGCAACGAGTCGAAGTCGCAGTGATCGGCACGGGCTGGTGCGGCGGCATCCGCGCCGAGACGCTCTCGCGCTCGGCGCTGGTCGACAAGCTACACATCTGCGAAATCCGCCCGGATCGCCTGGCCGAGGTCAAGGCGCTGACCAAGCCCGCGACCGCGACGCTCGATTACCGCGACATCATCAAGAACCCGAACATTTCGGTGGTCTATATCTGCACCACGCCGGAGCAGAACCATTACCCGATCACGCGCGATTGCCTCAAAGGCGGCAAGCACGTGCTGCTGGAGAAGCCGATCGCGATCGAGCTGTGGGAGGCGGACGAGTTGATCACGCTCGCCAAGCGCGGCCGACTCAAATTCACCATCGGCTATTCGCAGCGGTTCAATCCGAAATTCGCCTACGCCAAGAAGAAGATTACCGACGGCACATTGGGCAAGGTCGTCTCGGTGATGGTAAGCCGGCATTTGAGCCGCGGCCTCGGCACCAAGATCGCCAAGCGGGTGAAGCTCTCGCCGGTGGTGATGGAATCAACTCACGATCTCGACTTCGTGTTCTGGCTGCTCGAGCCGGCCAAGCCTCTGCGCGTCTATTCGCAGGGCGCCTACGGCTACATGCAGCCGGTCAACGGCTCCTACGATATCATGTCGTCGATCGTCACGATGGACGACGGCACGCTGGTGACGATCGGCGGCGGCTGGAATCTGCCGCCGAGCTATACCAATTTCTGCTCGACCTGGGTCGAGATCACCGGAACCGAGGGCGCGCTCATCCTCGATGACACCCATCGCGATGCGTGGCTCAATACCGTGTCGGAAGGCACCCGTTTTCCCATGTCGACCATGCCCGGCGAGCAGGTCGATCACGTGTTTGCGGGGCAGATGGGGCCGGAAACGATCCACTTCCTGGAGGCCTGCATCATGGACCGGCCGGTGATGGTGACACCCGAAAGCGCGCGCCTGGTGATGGAGACCTACACGGCCGCCGATCTTTCCGCCGAGCGCAACGAGCCGGTCGAGCTGCCGCTGTCGAACGCCGCGCTCTCGGCCGTCGCCGAAATGGTGGGAGGCAAGCGATGAGACGAAAGCCGAAAGGCATCGGACTCGCCATCGTCGGGGCCGGCCGGGTCGGACTCTTTCGCGGCGAGGTCGCGGCGCGCCATCCCGCCGTGCAATGGATCGGCATCGCCGAGAAGAACCATAACCGCGGCTTGTACGTCGCGGAGAAGATCGGCGCCGACTTCGTCACCCAGGATCACCGCGAGCTGCTCGAGCGGCCGGAGGTGACTTGCGCCATCATCGCCACCGACGAGCATCTCCACGTCGATCCGATCATGTCGGCGGTCGAGCGCGGCGTGCCGATGCTGATCGAGAAGCCGCTCGCGACCGATCTCGCGCAATCCGCCCGGGTGCTCAAGGCGATCAGCGACGCCAAGCTCGACGCGGTGGTGGGCTACACCCAGCGCTTCCGCCGCAAATGGCTCGCCGCCAAGGAGAAAGTGCGCACTGGCGCGCTCGGCGACGTGACCCTGGTGACCTCGCGCGCCTTCATGAACAGGCTCGTCGCCGTCGACAATTACAAGCGCACCGACGATCCGAAGACGATCTCGCCGATGGTGATCTCCGGCACCCATGCCCTCGACATCGTGATGTGGTACATGGAGGCCAAGACCCCGGTCGAGTGCTACGCGCGCTCGGTCGACAAGGTGCTGGGGCCGGCGTACCAAGGGATCGACGCCACTGCCGGCATGATTATGTTCTCAGACGGCAGCCTTTATCACCTCAACATTTCGTGGGCGCTGCCGGTGACGTGGCCCGGTGCCGTCTACAGCCTCGAGGTCGGCATCAACGGCACCGACGGCGTGATGACGATCGACGACACCCATCGCGACATGGTGCTCGCGGTCTCGGCGCCGCAGAACGAAGGCTACGCGCCGGACGAGCGCCGGCTGGTCGATTTCATGGGCAGCTATCCGCCCGGCGATATGGCGCTCGGCGAATTGCGCGGCCCGATGCGGGACGAAACCGAATCCTGGCTCAACCGGATTGCGCTCGGCCTGCCGACGCAAGCGGCTACCGCTGCAGAAGCGCACAACCGGCTGATGTTGACCAAGGCGCTCGACCTGTCGGCCAAGCGCAAGCAGCCGGTGAAGCTGCCGCTCGAGCCCGGCGAGGAGCGCGCGGCGGCCTAATGTCAGGTTCGGCAATGGACGAGAGCTGGTCATGTCGTTCATGGTGATCGAGGAATTCCGGAACCGGGCCGCCGCGCTGGCGGATCGACTCTAGATGGCAGCTCCGCAGCAATGAAAAAAGCGCTGCTCATCCTGCTCATTGTCCTCACGGCCGCCGCGCCCGCGGCGGCGCAGCAGGACGACGTCGCCGCCTTCTTCCGCGGCAAGACGCTGCGGCTCATCGTCGGAGTCGGCGTCGGCTCCGGCTACGACATCAACGCGCGGCTGTTGGCGCGCCACATGACCGCGCATATTCCGGGCCAACCGACCATCGTCGTGCAGAATCAGCCGGGCGCCGGCAGCCTCACCATGACCAACGCGCTCTATCACACCGGGCCGTTCGACGGCACGGTCATGGGAGCATCGTTCAACGGCATGCCCACGACCCCGCTGCTGCAGCCCACAGGGGCCCGCTTCGATCCGGTCAAGCTCAATTGGCTCGGCAGCACCAACCGCGAGACGCAGGTCATGTATGTCTGGCACACCGCGCACGCCCAGGCGCTGGAGGATGCCCAGGGACGGGAAATCGTGATGGGCGCACAGGCGCCCGGCTCGACCCAGTTCGATTATCCCGTGCTCGCCAACAAGCTCTTCGGATTCAAGTTCAAGGTCGTGACCGGTTACGAGAGCACGCCGAAAATTCACCTCGCGATGGAGAGCGGCGAAGTGCACGGCACGATCGCCAATTGGTCGACGCTCAAGGCCATCAATAGCAATTGGATCACGGAGAAGAAAATTCGCCTCCTCGCGCAATGGGCGCTGCAGAAGAGCCCCGAGCTCGGTGACGTTCCGCTGTTCCTCGATCTTGCCAAGACCGAGGCCGACCGCGACGCGCTCCGGCTGATGCTGGCGCGCCTCGAATATGGCCGTCCATTCTTTCTGCCGCCCAATGTGCCGGCAGCACGGATCGAAGCGCTGCGGCGCGCGTTCGATGCCACGTTGAAGGATCCGAGCTATCTCGCCGAGGCCGAAAAGCTCAAGATCGAGGTCGACCCGCTCTCCGGCGAACAGGTGGGCGCGCTGGTCGAGCAGGTCTCCCGCACGCCGGCCGATATCGTTGCCCGCGTCCGCGCGGCGATGGAGAGCAAGTAAACCTAGACCGCGCGGGAGCCGGGGGTAAGGAAACCGACTCCCATCATGTCCGCTTTCAGTTATAACCGTGCCCCCGCACCAATCTCCCAAATTCGGAACCCGAGATGGAAGCAAAGACCGTTGAACGCAGCGCACGCTATCAGCCGCGCTTGGAAGACGATCCATTGGTGCGCGGCCTTGGACGCTATGCGGCAGACGCGCCGATGCCCAATCAGGCGCAAGCCTATTTCGTGCGTTCCCCACACGCCTTTGCTGACATCCGTTCGATCGACACCGCCGCAGCCAAGGCCACGCCGGGCGTCATCGGCGTCCTCACCGCCGCCGACATGGAAGGGATCGGCAACGTGTCGCAGCACCCGCCGCTTGCCGGCCGGAGCGGGGCGAAACTCATCGTTCCGCACCGCCCCGCGCTTGCCGGAAAGACCGTCCGCCATGTGGGCGAGCCGGTCGCCGTGGTGATTGCGGAGACGCTGACCGCCGCACAAGACGCGGCCGAGCTCGTGAGCGTTGATTACGAGGAGCGCACGCCGGTGGTCGACGTGCGCGAGGCCGTGCGCGAGGGCGCACCGCAAGTCTGGCCCGAGGCTCCCGGCAATGTCGCGGTGGACTGGCCCGGCTTGATGCCGGATCCCGATGCAAATGCGAAGGAAGTCGATCGCCTCATGGCGTCGGCCAAGTACGTTGCCCGGGTGAGCGTCGTGCACCAAAGAATCATGGTGCAATCGATGGAGCCGCGCGGTGCGACCGCAAGCTACGATTCCGCCAACGACAGCTACTTCCTGCGCTGCTGCTCGCAAAGCGCGCGCGCATTGCGCGACGGGCTTGCGCCTATTCTCGGTGTTCCGCCGCAGCGTTTGCGGGTCGTCACCGAAGACGTGGGCGGCGCGTTCGGGCTCAAAACCGGGCCCTATCCGGAATATCTCGCGATCCTGGTCGCGGCGCGCAAGATCGGCCGGCCGGTGCATTGGATGTCGAACCGGGCCGAGGCATTCCTCAGCGACAATCACGCGCGCGATGCCTTCAGCGAGGTCGAGCTGGCGCTCGACGAGCGCGGCAAATTCTTGGCGCTTCGCGTGCGGCACCTCGGCAATATGGGCGCCTATATCGGCGCCGTCGGCGCCAATATCCAAACCGTCAATCTCACCCGCTGCCTGCCCGGCATGTACGACATCCCGCGCATCGATATGAGTACGCGCTGCGTATTCACGAACACGACGCCGACCGCGCCCTACCGCGGCGCCGGCCGTCCGGAAGCGAATTTCATGCTCGAGCGCGTCATCGATGAAGCGGCGCGCGTGACCGGCATCGACCCGGTGAAGCTGCGGCGGCGTAATTTCATCAAGCCTTCGGCGATGCCGTATAAGACGGCGATCGGCACCACGATCGATAGCGGCGAGTTCGCCGCCGTGCTCGACAAGGCGCTGTCGCTTGCCGACTACGACGGCTTCAAGCAACGTCGGCGCGAAGCCGCCAAACGCGGCAAGTATCGCGGGATCGGTCTCTCCTGCATGCTCGAGCATGCGGGCGGCGTCCCGCTCGAAGGCACATCGCTGACGTTTCCCGGCGGCGAGACGCTCCTGCTCGGTCTCAACGTACAATCGACCGGACAAGGCCACGCCAGCGTGTTCAACCCGCTCTTAGCGGAGCGGCTCGGAATTAAGCCCGAGCAGATCGAGCATCGGCACGGCGACTCCGCCATGGAGATCGCGGGCTATGCCTCAGTCGGCTCGCGCTCCGCCATGACCGTAAGCCACGCCATGATCAAGACCGTCGACGCGATGCTGGCGAAGGGGAAGACAATCGCGGCAACCCTGCTGGAGACCGCGGAGTCCGACATCGAGTACCGCGACGGACGCTTCAGCGTCGTTGGCACCGACCGCGCCATCTCGCTGTTCGATCTCGCGGCTCGCGCCAAGGAGATGAAAAAGCGCGGCGAGATCGCCGAAGATCTGGACACCAAGACGACTGCGGAGACGCCGCTCACCTTTCCCAACGGCTGCCACCTCGCCGAGGTGGAGATCGATCAGGCGACCGGTGCGCTTGCGCTCGTCGGCTATGCCGCGGTCGACGATTGCGGCAGGCCGCTCAATCCCATGATCGTCGAGGGTCAGACCCACGGCTCAATCGCGCAGGGACTCGGCCAGGCCATGATGGAGCAGGCGGTGTTCGATGTATCGGGCGGTCAGCTCGTCACCGGCTCGTTCATGGACTACGCGATGCCCCGCGCCGACGATCTGCCGCTGTTTAAGGATGCAATCCACGCGGTGCCGGCGAAGACGAACCCGCTCGGCGTGAAGGGCGCGGGCGAGGCCGGCACGACCGCCGCCATCGCCGCGCTCATGAACGCCATCTCGGACGCCATTCCCGGCGGGGCCGGCGCGCATCTCGACATGCCGGCAACGCCGGAGAAGATTTGGCAGGCGTGCCGGGAGGCGCAGAAGAAGTAGCGCGCGGGTAGTCCTTCCGCCCTCATCCTGAGGAGCGCGCGTGACACTGGGCGTGCGCGCGTCTCGAAGCATGAGGCTGAGCGAGCGCGCGAAGTCTGCCGCTATCCCTGCGAGATGAACTTGGTATTGAGATAGGCGCCGAGCCCCTCGATGCCGCCTTCGCTGCCGTGGCCGGATTCCTTGACCCCGCCGAACGGCGTCTCGGGCGTCGAGACGGCGACCGAGTTGACGCCCACCATGCCCGACTCGATCGCCTCCCCGATCG